>CANQDN010000006.1 GCA_947593275.1 uncultured Bacilli bacterium | reverse complement strand
TAGCTCAGTCGGTAGAGCAACGCACTCGTAATGCGTAGGTCGCAAGTTCGATTCTTGTTTTCAGCACCACTTAGTCTTTAACCCTTACATTTAAGGGTTTTTATATATTTATTTTTTACAAGAACTACATAAAAACTTAATAATTACATATAATAATATAAATACTTGACGTACATAAAAAAGTACGTTATAATTAAAATGAGGTGAAAAACTATGAACACCATAAATATAACTAATGCAAGAGCTAAATTATTTCAATTAGTATCCGATGTAAATGTCGGCTTTAATCCTATTACCATTGTTAATAATAAAGGAAAAAATGCTGTTTTAATATCCGAAGATGAATGGAAAAATATTGAAGAAACTTTGTATTTATCCAGTATACCAGGCTATGTTGAAAATCTAAATGATATTAAAAATAATGAAGATTGGGATAATGCTAAGGAATATAAAAAAGATGAAGAATGGTAATTTCTATCCAATTAAATTTTCTAAACAAGCCGAAAAAGATAAAATTAAACTTAAAAATGCCTCTTTAGATAAAAGCTGTAAAAATATATTAAATTTAATGCTTGCAGATCCATTTTGTTATCCACCTACTTATGAAAAACTAACGGGTGAACTAACAGGCTTATATTCTAGAAGAATAAATAGACAACATCGAATAGTATATGAAGTTGATGAAACTAAAAAAGAAATACATATTTTAAGAATGTGGACTCATTATGAAAAATTATAAAAATACTAATTTCTAACAATATTAATAAAGGAGTATAATATCATGATAAAAAGACTAATTTTTAATATAGATGGAACCCTTATTAGAAATGTTCAATTTAAGGACGCTATAACTCAAACATTAAAAGAAACAGGAATATATTCCAATGAAAATTTAAACATATTTTTAAATTCTATTAAAGATTATGAAAAGCATTATGACAATTATAATAGAACTGATTACTTAAATTTTTTTGGTAATCGATTAGGTATAAAATTAGAAAATAATTTTCTGGAGATATTTTTTAAAAATTTAAAAACAGCCATTCCCAGTGATTTTGGGGAAATACCAGAAGTTTTACAATATTTAAGTAAAAAATATGAATTAGTTTTATTATCTAATTATTTTGAAAAATCTCAAAGAAATAGATTAGAAGCAATGGGAATAAATAAATATTTCAAAGAGTATTATGGTGAAAATAAAATAAAGCCATATGATGAAGCTTATTTGAAATCTAAAGGCACCCATAAACCATCTGAATGCATAATAATTGGAGATGATTTAAAATTAGATATCGAAAGGCCTTTAAAACTTGGATTTAAAACCATTTTAGTTACTGATAAAGAAAACTTATTAAAAGATACTATAAAGATTCAAAATATTGAAGAATTAAGAAATATATTATAGTTGTTGTATTTTTAAATTTATGCTAAAATTATTTTAAAGGAAGGTGTTTTTAAATGCTTAAAGAAAATAAATATCCCATAAA
This sequence comes from uncultured Bacilli bacterium, assembly GCA_947593275.1. Classification (GTDB taxonomy): domain Bacteria; phylum Bacillota_I; class Bacilli_A; order RF39; family UBA660; genus Caccenecus. The sequence continues at coordinate 17,948 of CANQDN010000006.1, read as the reverse complement.
GTATGCTATATTAGAATTAAAAGAAAACGGTAACTATTTAACTAATTATGAAGATATTGTAAGAGGGTATATTGTCTCTAAATGTTGGGTAGTAGCCTCTTCCCTAAAATATTTTTCCAATGGAGATAGTAAACTTTTTCATAAAGTAATATTCCCTTATAAAAATTTGGATGGTTTTAAAATGGCATTACTTAACAATGAAAAGAATTTAGGCGAAAGAATCGAACCACAATACGATTTTAATTATAATCCTTATCCCGTTGATATTACCGAAGAATTATTTGATAGTTATGAAGAAGCTAAAGAAAAGGCTCATAAAAAGAACGAAGAGATGAAACATAAACTCGTCTTAAATGTTCGTTATAGCATCTTAGATCCTCGATTTAAAATAGCTTTATCTGAAATGGAAAAAGAGTTTTTAAAAGAATTATCTATCTGTGAATTATTTGAATCTCTAGCTTTACTAAATACCGAAGATATGGAACTTACCCCTAATAACCCAAGAGAAGATTTAAAGTTATTAAGAAAAAAGAATTGTGAGGAGGTTTAATTATGATTTTTAGTAATGAAATGCTAAAAGAAATGGCTAAAGATGGAGTAAAAGTAATTCATGGGAATATTACTAGTAATATTATGCCCGACCTTGAATGGTTAAAATGGTTATCTTATGAACCTAAATTTGAAAAAGAAAGAATTGCCTATTTAAATTCTAAAAAAGTTACCGACTTATCTTATGAAGAACTTGAAGAAACGAGCACCTATAAAAGAAATAAAATCATGGCCAAATTATTTAAAATATATGGTACAAATAAATGTAAAGAAGAAGAGTACATGCTAGTATACGACTATATGGCAAACGAATCTATTGAAGAATTAATGCTAAGTAAACTAACCAAAGAGGAACTTCAATATGCCAAAAAAGAGATAATAAGATTAAGTAAAATTCCTAAAGAAGAGTTAAATGCCAAAATAACCAAAGAACGAACAAAAGAAAATTATCCTAAACTATCCATGGTAGATTCCTACATATTACATGTCATATCTGATATTAATCATAATAGAAATATATCTAATTTATCTAAATTAATTGGTGAACAAATAAATCACAATAATGCGATGAGTGCCCAAAACGAAAGAAGTTTATAATTAAACTATATATAAAAAGAGATTAACTTCGAATTAATCTCTTTCTCTAAATGATTTTATAATATTTCCATTCTCTGCATTAATAAAATATTCATATTCATAATTATTATATTTAAAATCAATTTCATAAACCATTTGATTATATTTATAATCTAATTCAATATCAATATCATAAACATCACTATTATTTAGCTTTACATCATCTAAAGCTATTTTTAAGGCCTTTTCTCTAGATATATAGTTATTATTAGAATCATTATTATCATCACTATTTGGATTATCTAGGCTTTCATTATATCCTCCATTATTATGATTATATAACTCTCTAATATCCTTTCTTTCATCATTAAATTCAATAATAACAAATATCGCCAAACCCACTAATATAACAATTATTATAGTTAAAAGAACAATGATATTTTTTAACTTTTTTTCTTCTTTCTTCATATTTACCTCAACTCTATTCAAATTCATTATAACACAAATAATAAAATTTACTATAGTCTACCTTTATTTTTATTTAAAAAAAATATAAAAGACTTGTTTTACTTCCTATCTAGTGTTAAACTTAATTTAGACGGGGTGTTTTGAAATGAATAATAGTTTTAAAATTATATGTGGTGAAGAAGAAATAACTTTATTAAAAAAAGATGTCGAATTTATAAATGGTTATGGCATAGTCCATGCTTTATTTGGTAGCTACGATGATGATGATAACTTTCAATTAACTAGATGCATTGGAATAGTTGATCAAAATTATGAAGAAGTAATTCCTTTAATAATCGAACAAAATCTCTTAGATATTCTAATTTTAGCCAAAGGTAATATATTACTCAAAGTTCAAACAGAAAATTCTGAAGATATATTACATTTTACATTTAAAGGATCTCAAGCTAAATTTTGTGCAGAACTCAATTGTGTTGCTTTCTTCCAAGTTGATAATAATCTAGTTCAATTACAAAATAACGAAGAAGCCTGGGCAAGATATGCTCTATATGATGTAAATAATAAAAAACTATTAAGTGATTATTATAGTGTTATTGGGAGCTTTATTTATAACTCTGAATTTAAGGAAGAAATTGCTCTTGCTAACAGCTATATTTTAAACGAAGATGGTAATGTAATAGATATAATAAGTACTTTTATTAATAAAAAAGGGAAAATTCTTAAACCTTTTAAAAGCTTATCCTTAAATATTGAATTACAATCATCAAATCTTAAAGATGCCCAAGAAGAAATATATAGTTTAATAAATGGAAAAGGAAGGAAATTATGCAAAAAAGATTAATTGGCTTAATTCTAATAATAAGTGTTTTATTTTTAAGTGGATGTAGTAAAAAAGATTACAAGTCTGGCGAAATTGAAGGCTATAAATATGAAGAAGTAAGTGAAGAAACCAATTATGTTAAATTACTTACAGATAAAAATAAAGTTATTTTAATAGAATTATATCCTGATATCGCTCCAATTACAGTTGAAAACTTTAAAAAGTTAGTCAACGAAAAATTTTATGATGGTACAACTTTCCACCGAGTTATAGAAGATTTCATGATTCAAGGAGGAATTAGTGCCGACAATAAAAGTGCTGATAATATTAAGGGTGAGTTTGCCAACAATGGCGTTGAAAATAATTTAAAGCATGAAGAAGGGATCGTATCTATGGCTCGCGCAGAAGATATGGATAGTGCTAGTAGTCAGTTCTTTATTTGTGTTAACGATAATACTGCCTTAGGTTATTTAGATGGTAATTATGCTGCCTTTGGAAAAGTAATCGCTGGCTATAAAAATGTTGTAAATATATCTGAAGTTGAGGCGGATATTTATGATGCTCCAACAGTTAAGCAAGGTATTAAAACAATTAGATTCGTAAAAGTAGAAGAAAGCTAGAAACTTATGGAAGTAAAAATAAATGGTATTTATAAACATTTTAAAGGAGATTATTACTTAGTTTTAGACATTGCAACCCACACCGAAACTAAAGAAGAACTAGTAATATATCGCGCTTTATATGGAGATACTAAACTTTATGCGAGACCTAAAGATCTGTTTTTATCTAAAGTAGATCATGAAAAATATCCTAATATTGCGCAAGAATATAGATTTGAGTTACAAAATATAGAGAGTAAAAATAAATAGAATAAAGAGTTTAAAAAAATTTTGGTTGATTTTTCTAAAAGTTTATAATATAATGTTATTGAAGTTTATTCGAAGTTTTAATTTACTCCTTAAATTATTACTTGGATTAAACCGATTTAAAAAGAAGGAGGAATAAAACATGGCAGTTTCCAAAGAAACAAAAGCTAAATTAGTTAAAGAATTTGGTAAAAATGAAAAAGATTGTGGTTCTACAGAAGTACAAATTGCAATTTTAACTCATGAAATCAATGATTTAACAGAACATTTAAAGGTTCATAAACATGATTATCATTCTAATCGGGGACTTTTAATGAAAGTTGGTAAAAGAAGAAAATTACTTGCTTATTTGAAAGATAATGATGTTGTTAGTTACAGAAATGTAATAAGTAAATTAAATTTAAGAAAATAAGGGCACTAAAAATTTTTGGTGTCTTTTTTTATAAAAGAAATGAGTGATAGTATGAAGAAAGTATTTAAATTAAATTTTTTAGGAAGAGATTTAATTGTTGAAACAGGAGAATTAGCTAAACAAGCTGATGGGGCAGTTTTAGTTAGATATGGGGATACTGTAGTTCTTTCAGTTTGTGTTATGGGTAAAGAAGTAGTAGAACAAGATTTTTTCCCTTTACAAGTTTTATATCAAGAAAAATTATATTCTGTAGGTAAAATTCCTGGTGGTTTTATTAAAAGAGAAGGAAGACCTAGTGATGCCGCAACGCTCGCAGCTCGTTTAATTGATAGACCAATTAGACCAATGTTTGATGAAAATTTGCGGCAAGAAATTCAAGTAGTAAATACTGTATTATCTGTTGATCCTGATAATAGTCCTGAAATGGCGGCTTTATTTGGAACTAGTTTATGTTTAGGAATTTCTAAAATACCTTTTGATGGACCTGTTGCAGGTGTTATAGTAGGTAAAGTAGGAAAAGAGTTGGTTATTAATCCTACTGCTGAACAAGTAGAGATGAGTGATTTATCTTTAACTGTTGCAGGTACTAAAGAAGCTATATGCATGGTGGAAGCTGGGGCATCTGAATTAAGTGAAAAAGAAATGCTTGAGGCTTTAATGTTTGGTCATGAAAATTTAAAAGCTTTATGTGAATTTGAGCAAAAAATTATTGATGAAATTGGAGAAGCTAAAATAGAGCTCGCTAAAGCTGAATTAGATCCTGATATAAAAAGAGCTGTAGAAGAATTTGCGACTAAAGATATGTTAGAAGCTATTCAAATTAAGGACAAACTAGAAAAATATGCTAAAATAGATGAAGTAAAGGCAAGAACTATTGAAAACTTTACAGAAATATATGCAGAAGAAGTAAATGCTGATGAAAAAATTAAACAAGTAGAAAAGATTGTCAATTTAATTGAAGCAAATGAAGTAAGAAAGCTTATTACTGATAAAAAGATTAGACCTGATGGAAGAGCAATGGATGAGATTAGACCTTTATCATGTAGTATAGATTTACTTCCAAGAACTCATGGTTCAGCAGTATTTACAAGAGGTGAAACTCAAAGTCTTGCTACTACGACATTGGGTGCTATTGGTGAACATCAAATTCTTGATGGTTTAGGTTTAGAAGACTCTAAAAGATTTATGTTGCATTATAATTTCCCAGCATTCTCAGTTGGTGAAACTGGAAGATATGGAGCACCAGGACGTAGAGAAATTGGGCATGGAGCTTTAGGGGAAAGAGCTCTTGCTCAAGTAATTCCAAGTGAAGAAGAATTCCCTTATACAATTAGAGTTGTAAGTGAAATATTAGAGTCAAATGGAAGTAGTAGTCAAGCAACAATTTGTGCAGGTTGTTTATCTTTAATGGCGGCAGGAGTTCCTATTAAAGCACCTGTTGCGGGTATTGCGATGGGACTTATTCAAAGTGAAAATGCTAAAAAATATACAATTTTAACGGATATTCAAGGCTTAGAAGATCATATGGGAGATATGGATTTTAAAGTTGCAGGTACTCGTAAAGGTATATGTGCCCTTCAAATGGATATTAAGATTAAAGGTGTAACTGAAAAAATCTTAAAAGAAGCTTTAGCTCAAGCTAAAAAAGCTCGCTTACAAATATTAGATGTTATGGAAGAATGCATTCCAGAGCCTCGTAAGAGTTTAAGTAAATATGCACCAAAGATTGATACATTTAGAATTAATCCTGATAAAATTAAAGATGTTATTGGTCGTGGTGGGGAAATGATTACTAAAATTATTTTAGAAGCTAGTCAAGTTAAAACTGTAAATGATAAAGATGCAGTTAAAGTAGATCTTGAAGATGATGGAAGAGTAATTATTTATCATACTGATGCGGAGATAATTGCTAAAACTCGTAAAATGATTGAAGAAGTTGTAAGAGAAGTCGAAATAAATGCCATATATAATGGTAAAGTTGTTAAAGTAGAAGACTTCGGTTGTTTTGTAGAATTATGGCCAGGATGTGAAGGCTTAGTTCATGTATCCGAGCTTGATAATAAGAGAGTCGATAAACCTAAAGATATTGTAAGTGTTGGTGATAAAATTATCGTTAAGGCACTCGGATATGATAATCGTGGACGCTTAAATTTATCTCGAAAAGCGGCTTTACCAAAAAAAGAAATCAAAAAATAATAAGGTTTTCCTTATTTTTTTAGTAAGCAAAGAGGAAGAAAATTTATATGGTCGTATTAACAAAAGGAAGAATTATTGCTTATGGTATAATAGCCCTAAACCAAAAAGAAGGAAGAAGAAGCCTAACTTTTAATGAATATGAAATTTTTAATAAATATTTACATAATAATTTAGATTTTATTCAAGATTGGTATCATAATGATGCGAAAGAAGAATTAGAAACTTATTTTGATGTTATAAGAGTTAAAGATATGTATGTTTATCGCTTAAAGCCTAAGTATACTATAAAAGAGTTACAGCTTAGATTTTTTACTTTATGGACTGAATTATATGAAGTAATATCTCGAAAAGAATTAACCAATAGTTTAAACGATTTAACTTATGAAGATGAACAAAACATCGAAGAATTTAAAAGAGTCGATGAGAACTATCAAAAAGAAATCATTCATAATTTAAGTGATTATTTAAAGAAAAGAAATGAATTATTAAAAGAATTTAAAAAGGTTAGAGAATTATCTGTTTCTTTAATTGATATAAAAGGAAATCTTAACTATTTAATGGAACTAATACCAGATGAAGAAATCAAAAAATTAGATAGTTATTCTAATTCTAATCTAACTAGATAAATAAAGAATATAATTAAATAGGTGAACAAAATGATTGGCATATTTGATTCAGGCATTGGAGGAGTAACTATTTTTAGAGAAATATTAAAAGAACTTCCCAATTATAATTATATTTATTATAGTGATTCCTTAAATAATCCCTATGGTGATAAAAGCCCTCAAGAATTACTTAAAATAACTAGAAACATATGTAAATATTTAATAGATAAAGGTTGTAAAATAATTGTTATCGCCTGCAATACCGCAAGTGCAATGTGTAAAGATGCTTTAAGAGAAGAGTTTAAAGTTCCCATAATCGCCGTTGAACCAGCCCTTAAAATGGTTTATGATAATGCCATAAAAGGTAATACCCTAATCATGGCCACCAAAGGAACAACTGATTCTAAAAATTTTAAAGAACTATACCAAAAATATGGTAACCAAATGTCTATCTTAGAATGTCCCGGTCTTGCTGATTTAATTGAAGAAGATAACATTCCCCAAATTAAAGAGTATCTTTTAAAAAGAAAAGAATACTTCCAAAATATCGATAACCTAGTTCTTGGTTGTACCCATTATCCTTTAATCGAAGATATTCTAAAAGAATTATTTAATATATCCCACTTTTATGAAGGAAGTAAAGGCGTAACCAACCATTTAAAAGAAGTAATAAGTAAATCAAATGTCAAAGAAACTGCAAAGAATTTACAATTCGTTGATAGTAGTAACAGTAAACTAAAAGAAGCTAGATTTTATCGTATTTTAAATACATATTTAAATAAATAGATATAAGTTTTCCTTTTGTTAAGGAAACTTTTTTGATATAATAGTTATGGTGGTAAAAATGTTAAGTAGTTTAAATGAAAAGCAAATAGAAGCAATAAATCATCTAGAAGGACCATCATTAGTCCTCGCTGGTGCTGGTTCTGGCAAAACCAAAGTATTAACAACTAGAATTGCTCATTTAATAGAACAAGGTATTAGTGATTATAATATTTTAGCTATTACCTTTACCAATAAAGCTGCCAAAGAAATGCGCGAACGCCTAAACATTCTAGTTCCCGATAATCATACCTTTGTAGGTACATTCCATTCTTTTGGCCTAAAAATAATTCGTGAAAACTTAGATAAACTAGGCTTAGATAAAAACTTTACAATTATCGATAGTGATGATGTTATTAGTCTAATAAAAAGAATAATGAAAGACAAAAACATGGACCCTAAATTTATTAGTCCCTATTTTGTGAGAAGTAAAATAAGTTTTATTAAAAATGAATTATTAAGTGATAGTGATCTAGATAAATATTTTAATACTGAAGCTGAAAAAGAAGCAGTTGAAATATATTATGACTATAAAAAGTTATTAAAAAACAATAATAGTGTTGATTTTGATGATTTACTTGTCCTTCCAACCTGCCTTTTTAAAAACAATCCAGAAATACTCGAAAAATATCAAGAGCATTACAAATATATTTTAATTGATGAATATCAAGATACTAATGAAGTTCAATATAAACTAAGTAAAATGCTCGCCGATAAATATAAGAATATATTTGTTGTAGGAGATGTAAATCAGTGTTTAATACCTGGAACTTTAATAGAAACATCTAAAGGAACAAAAGCTATCGAGGATATTAAAGATGGAGATTCAGTTTTAAGTGGAGTAGGATTTGGTAAAACTAATTATGAAGTAGTAGAAAAACTTATTGCTACTAATTACGAAGGAAAAATTATTAAGATTAAAACCAAAACAGGTAAAGTTATTGAATGTACACCTGAACATATGGTATTTTATAAACTTCCTATGGAAATGGACAAATTTTATGTTTATTTAATGTATAAAAAAGGATTAGGTTTTAGAATTGGCCAAACAAGATCTTATCGAACTACAAAAGCAAATGTTTTAGCAAATGGTTTAAAGCAAAGATTAAATCAAGAGCATGCAGATAAAATATGGCTTTTAAAAAGATGTGACAATCAAATTGAAGCTAATTATTATGAACAATACTATGCTTCAATATATGGTTTACCTCAAATGGTTTTTAGCGCTGAAGGTCGAAAGATTTTATTTAATAAAAATGACATAGAAAGATTTTATAAAAGTGTTCCTACTGAACTTAGAGCGGCTATGTTAATGAATAATGAATTTTTAGACATGGATTATCCTCATTATAGTAAAAGTGGTTTTACAAGAAAAACTGTTTCTAACCGAGTTATAAATATCAATTATTTAAGTTGTGATAAAGCTGATAAAAGAAGTTATCATGCTCAAAGAATTTCTTTTAATACTACATCTTTAGAATATAGAACATTATTAGAAAATGTCGGATTTAAAGTTAGAGATGGAAAAAATAAAGATTTTAGAATTGAAACAGAAAGAATTACAATGGATGAAGCTTTTTTGTTTGCTACTAAAATATCTCATTTTATTCCCGATGTTAATATAGTTGAAAAAATCAGATTAAGTAATAAAGAAAGTTTTAAATTTTTGCCTGCAGGATCTTTAAGAGAAGGAATGTTAATTCCCATTTTAGATAATAACAAAATAATTGAAGATGAAGTAATAAATATTGATTCCTATAATTATAAAGGCTTAGTCTATGATTTATCTATTCCTACAACTAGAAATTATTTAGCTAATAATATTTGTGTCCATAATTGTATTTATGCCTTCAGAGGGGCTAATTTCCGCAATATTTTAAACTTTGAAAAAGATTACAAAGATACCCATGTTATTCGCTTAGAACAAAATTATCGCAGTACCAGAAACATTCTAGAAGCTGCTAATTCAGTTATCAAAAATAATAAAGAGCGCAAAGATCTGAAACTCTATAGCAATCTTGGTGATGGCCTAAAAGTTAAATATCTTCGCAGTTACGATGAAAAACACGAAATAGCCCTCATAGTTGATGAAATAAAAAGACTTTTAAATGAAGGCTACAGCTATAAAGATATTGCTATCTTTTATCGGACCAATGCTCAATCAAGAAATGTTGAAGAAGTATTACTTAAAAATAATTTCCCATATAAAGTAGTAGGTAGTTATTATTTCTATAATCGTAAAGAAATAAAGGATTTAATCTGCTATTTAAGACTTATTAATAATCCTCGTGATGATGTTAGTCTAATTCGCGTTATAAATGTTCCTAAACGTAAAATTGGCAATAAAAGTGTATCAGATATCGCCACTAAAGCTAAAACTATGGGCTTATCTATGTTTGACGCTATAGATAGTGGTAAAGAATTAGAATTTAAAAATCTTATCTTAGATTTACAAAAGGCCGCTCTTAATCTTTCATTAACAGAACTAATCGATGTCGTATTAGAAAAAAGTGGAATTAAAAAAGAACTAACCGAAGAAAAAACCTTAGATAGTGAATTTAGAATGGAAAACTTAATGGAATTTAAAAGTATCACTGCATCTTTTGAAGCTCGAACAGGCTCAGTTAATTTAGGAGACTTTTTAGATGAAATAAGCTTAATCGCTGATATCTCTGAACATCAAGATGATGATAATGTAATTACTTTAATGACGTTACATAGTGCCAAAGGTTTGGAATTTAAAGTTGTATTTATAACCGGAATGGAAGAAGGCTTATTCCCTCATTCTAATGCCTTTTTAGAGGGTAATTCAGGAATCGAAGAAGAAAGACGTCTCTGTTATGTGGGTTTTACTCGCGCTAAAGAAAGATTATACTTAACTAACGCTAAAAAAAGAATGATTTATGGTAAAACAAATAGTAATCCACCATCAAGATTTATTAATGAAATATCTCCTGATGTCTTAGAAATGAGTAATTATAGTATTAAAGAAGAAAAATTTGTTGCCAAAGATAATATGTATACTGATGAAGTAGTAGAATACCAAAAAGGTGATATAGTTATGCATACTATATATGGCCGAGGCGTTGTCTTAGATGTTGATGATAAATTTGTAAATATTGCTTTTGCTCGTAATTTTGGTGTTCGCAAACTTATGAAAAATCATAAAAGTTTAAAGAAAGTTAGTTAATTTCTTCTTTTTCATTTATATACGTGTTATAATTAAAAAATGGAGGTTAAAATGGAAAAAACTTTAGTAGTTATGGCCGCCGGAATAGGAAGTAGATTTGGTGGCTTAAAACAATTAGAACCAGTTGGTCCATCTAATGAATTTATTATTGATTACTCAGTTTATGACGCTATTAAAGCAGGTTTTACCAAAGTAGTTTTTGTAATAAGAAAAGAAATTGCTCCTTTATTTAAAAAAACAATTGGTGAAAGACTATCCGATAAAATCAAAGTCGCGTATGCCTATCAAGAAATAGAGGATATCCCCAAAAATATGCAACATTTAGCCAAAATGCGCACCAAACCCTGGGGTACAGTTCAAGCTCTTTTAGTCGCTAAAGATCATGTTTTAGGTGATTTCCTCGTTATTAATGCTGATGATTTTTATGGTCTTGATTCATTTATTCAAGCAAGTCACTTTTTAGATACCAATCATGATCCCAATGTTTATGCCTCAATTAATTTTCCTTTTATAGTTACTAACTCCAATTATGGCAGTGTTAAAAGAGCAATATGTAAACTAAAAGATGATTTAATTACTGATATGCTTGAATGTAAAATATCTCTAAAAGGAAATAATGCCTATGCTGAACCTTTAAATGGTGAAGAATCTTTTACAACTTCTCCCGATGTTTTAGTGGCCGTCAACATGTTTGCTTTTAAAAACAACTTTTTTAAATTATTAGAAGAATATTTTCTGGAATATTTTAAAAGAACTCCTGAAGAAATATTAAAAGGCGAGATTCTCTTACCTGATGTAATTAAAGAAAATTTACAAAAAAAGCGTATTATTTTAAAAAATATTATCTCGAAAAGCCAGTGGCTAGGTATAACTTATCCTGAAGATTTAGCTATTATTAAAACTAAAATAAATGAATTAATTAAAAATAAAGAATATCCTGAAAGGTTATGGTAAATTATGGATGAAATAAAAAATCGAATTAAAGAATTAACTACTATTTTAAATGAAGCTAATTATAACTACTATAATTTAGATAATCCTACGATTACAGATCAAGAATATGATAAATATATCCGAGAATTAATAACTCTTGAAGAAAAATATCCGGATTATGCAGATCCTAATAGTCCCACTAAAAGAGTCGGTGGAGAAGCGATAGATGTTTTTAAAAAAGTAGCTCACAAAATTCCGATGATAAGTCTTGCCAATGTTTTTAACGAAGAAGAAATAAGAGAATTTACCACTAGAATTAAAAATGCTGGATTTAAACCCGAATATGTTTGTGAACTTAAAATAGATGGTTTAGGTGTTTCTCTTCACTATGAGCATGGAAAACTTATTTTTGCAGCCACTAGAGGTGATGGCCAAGTAGGGGAAGACATAACTCATAATGTCAAAACCATTAAAACAGTTCCTCTCGATTTAAAAAGAGACATCGATATCGAAGTTCGGGGAGAAATCTACATGAACAAAGTAACATTAGAAAAATTAAATCGGGAGCGTGAAAAAAATGGCGAAGTTAAATTACAAAATGTCCGAAATGCTGCTGCGGGTTCAATTAGACAATTAGATCCTAAAATTGCCGCTAAAAGACATTTAGATACCTGGATATATCATTTACCTAATCCCTTAGATTATGGTCTAAAAACTCACTATGAAGCTTTAGAATTCATGAAAGAATTAGGTTTTAAAGTAAATCCGGCATCAAAACTTGTAAAAGATGAAGAAGGTATATTAGAATATATTAAAGAATATACTGCCAAAAGAAAAGATTTACCATATGAAATAGATGGTGTAGTAATTAAAGTTAATAATATTGCTATGCAACAAGAATTAGGCTCAACCGTTAAATATCCGAGATGGGCAACCGCCTATAAATTTCCCGCTGAAGAAGTTTTAACTAAATTAAAGGATATTAAGTTTACCGTCGGAAGAACAGGCCAAATAACTCCCAATGCTGTATTAGATCCTGTAATAGTCGCTGGTTCTACCATCTCTAGAGCGACCCTTCATAATGAAGATTATTGTAAAATGTTAGATCTCCGTATTGGTGATATAGTCGCCATCAAAAAAGCCGGTGATGTAATCCCCGAAGTAGTAGAACCTAAAATAGAAAGAAGAACTGGTGAAGAAATACCTTTTAAAATGATTACTACTTGCCCAATATGTGGTAGTCCTTTAGTTAAAATAGGTAATGTTGATTATTTCTGTGAAAATAGTGCTTGCCCCAAAAAGAACATTGAAAGCTTAATTCATTTTGCTAGTCGTAATGCCATGAATATTGATGGTTTAGGTGACGAAATAATTGAAGATTTTTATAATGAAGGTCTTTTAAAAACTATCCCTGACTTTTATAATCTAAAAAATTATCGTGAAAATATTACCGAATTAGAAGGTTATGGAGCCAAAAAAGTTAGTAATATCTTAATTGCTATCGAAGAAAGTAAAAAAAATAGTTTAGAAAGATTAATATTTGGTCTTGGAATTACAGGAATAGGCGCTAAAAATGCTAAACTACTTGCTAGTACCTATAAAACAATGGAAAACTTAAGTAAAGCAACTTATGACGATTTAATTGATATTCGTGATATTGGCGAAATTCTAGCCCAAAATATTGTGAGTTATTTTAATAATCCTCTTAATTTAGAATTAATAAATACTCTAAAAGATATTGGTCTTAATATGACTTACATAGGAAACCAAATAAAATCTCATCCTTTAATAACTGATAAAAAATTCGTGATAACTGGTACAATTAGCTTTATGAGTAGGGAAGACATCAAAAGTTTAATAGAATCATACGGAGGAAAAGCAGTTGACAGTGTTAGCCAAAAAACCGATGTTGTAATTGTTGGTGATTCTCCCGGTAGCAAGTATACAAAAGCTCTAAGTCTTGGAATAACTATCTGGAATGAAGAAAAGTTCCAAGAAATCGTAAACAATTTGTAAAATATATGCTCTTTTTAATGTAAATTTATGTTAAATAATTATAAATTGCTACTTTTAAGAATTAATGTTATAATAGAATAGATGGTGATGAAAATGAAAAGATTAAAAAAGTTTTGGCAAAATAATAGTGTTCTACTAGTATTGTTACTTATCTTAGTCGCATGTCTAATTGCAATTAGTATTGTCGTATTCACTTACTTTGTTGGCGATTCTAGCTCTAAATATGGTGATAGATTAGATGGAATCGAAGATCATCCTTTTGGTGATGCGGAAAATAAAGAACTTGTAGATATTATAAAACAAGATGAAACTGTCATTGAAACAACAATTAGATCATCTGGCAAAATTATTTATATAACCATTAAATATGCTCCCAAAACTTCTTTAGTAGAAGCCAAAAGTAAAGCTTTAGCAACCCTAGATAACATCGATAGTAATATTTTAGAATTTTATGATATTCAATATTTAATTGAAGCTGAACCAACCGAAGATACTGAAGGCTTTAAACTAATGGGTTCCCACAATGTCGCCGGCACTGGAGGAATAGTTTGGAATAATAATACTGTATTTTTAGAAGATGAAGATACTGGAAATGAGTAGTGAATAGTTTTATGAAAAATAAAAAAAATGTTTTAATCGCAATATTAGTTATCTTTTTAGTCTTAATAACTAGTATTGTTACTTATAATATTTTAACCGATGATAATAAATTAACAACCGCTGAAAAAAGATGGATTAATAATAATATAAATACTGTCCAAACCATTAATGTAGTTAATGATGTAAACATTTTTGGTTCTACTGGTACAGGAGTATTTTACGACTTTTTAAATGATTTAGAATTAGATTATAAACTTAAATTTAATGAAGTTGCATACAATTATGGTGAACTAACTAATGGTCTTACTTTAGGTGTTAAAACCTCTCTTAATGAAGATGATAAAGTATTTTACTTAGATCATTATGTTTTAGTAAGTAAAAAATCGGAAATAATAAGCTCTTATAATGAATTTAAAGGTAAAAAAATAGGAATTATCAAAGATGACTTAACTTATATTAGTAGTTTTTTAAATGGTATAAGTGAAATTAGTCTTACTGGCTATGATACCAAAGAAGAACTATTAGAAGCTTTAAATAGTGGTGAAAATATTAATTATATAATCGTTCCTTTAACTATGTATTTAGATGAAATCTTAAAAAATGATTATTATATTGTTAATCATTTATCCGATGTTAAATTATACTATACCATAAGTGGTATTAAAAATGATACTTTAACTAGTATTCTAAATAAATATTATAATTTATGGGAAAAAGATAATTTAGATACCTACTTTAAAAAAAGAGAATTTAATTTATTTATTACTTCTCTTGGCATAACTCAAACTGAAGTAGATGCTATGCAAAGTGTTAGCTATCAATATGGCTTAATTAATAATAGCCCATATGAGATCTTAATGAGTGGCAATTATGGTGGAATAGTAGCCATGTATTTGTATGACTTTTCATCCTTTAGTGGAGTAGAATTTAATTATACTAAATATCGGAACTTAAATAGTTTTAAAAAAGCTTTAAATAAAGGAGATATCGACTTATATTTTAATTATTATAATATTAATGATAACTATCATGATATCGACTCGCATATTCTAGCTGATTATAGTGTTGTTGCATCATCTAGCAATGGAATAGTAGTAAATTCATTAAATAGTTTAACGAATGAAACAGTTTATGTTGAAGAAAATAGCTTACTTTATAATTATTTAACCAAATATAAAGATATTAATATCAAAACTTATAAAAATGCCCGTGAACTAAAAAAGCTTAATAAAAAAGACGCTATAATTGTAATTGATCGTAATATTTATAATTTATATTCTGGTAAAGAATTATCTAACTATACCGAAAGATATCATAATACTATTAATGAAACTTATAGCTTTAAATCTAAAACTGAAAGTGCTTTTTATAAATTATTTACAAAATATGCCATGAGCTTAGATAATAATGAAATGATTTATAAAGGAATGTATAGCCATAGCTTAACCATTAAAACTGGTAGTATCTTAGGAACTATAGCTAAATATATCTTAATTACTTTAGTCATATTTGCTCTAATCTTTATAATATTTTATAAAAGTAGTAAAAAGATTAAAATTGCTAAACGAATTAAAAAAGAAGACAAAATCAAATTTATTGATCAACTAACTAGTCTAAAAAATCGTAATTATCTAAATGAATATATTAATAATTGGAATAATAATACTATTTATCCTCAAACTATGATCGTAATAGACTTAAATAATATCCAATTTATAAATGATACTTTAGGCTATGAAGAAGGCGATAAACAAATTGCCACTGCCGCCAATATTTTAATTAAAACTCAATTAGACAATAGTGATATTATGCGAACTGATGGTAATGAATTCTTAATATATTTAGTAGGTTATAATCAAAAACAAGTTACTAACTATATTCATAAACTAAATAAAGAATTTAAAAAATTACCATATGAATATGGCGCAGAATTTGGTTATTCCATGATTAATGATAGTATTAAAACCATTGAAGATGCTATACTTGAAGCAACAGATGAAATGAAGAATCAAAAAAAGAAAGAAAAACAAGAGGATGAAAATGAATGATAAGATCAAAAAGGGGGTTCATAATTTCTTTAAAGTTTTAAAAAGACCAGAAATGGAAATACTTCCTGGTCATCTTGCCTTTTCTTTTGTTTTATCTATCGTCCCAACTCTTACAATTTTAACTTATGTTGCCTCTTTATTAAACGTATCTATTGATTTTATAACTGATTTTATATCTAATGCTTTCAATACTGATTTTGTTAATATGATATTAGGAACTAATATGCACATAACCGCCGACTTTAATTTCTTTTTAACTCTTTTTATTGGTTATGTTATCGCCTCAAATGGTGCTGCATCCATAATTGTTAGTTCTAATACCATCTATGGAATCAAAAACAGTAACTTTTTCAAAAGAAGACTAAAAGCCTTTATAATGATTCTCATAATAATTCTCTTATTTGTATTCTTACTTATATTTGGTGTTTTTGGTAATAAAATAATTGAAATGTTAAAATTTATGGATATAAGTAAAGATGTTTATACTAATATTACTCTCATTATAAGTGTCCTTAAAGGTCCAATTTCATGGTTTATTATTTTCTTATTTATAAAAATAATCTTTACAATGGCTCCAGATAAAAAAATACCTAGTCATGATGTTAATAAAGGTGCTATCTTTAGTACAATTGGTTTTATTGTTATAACTTATGTATATTCTTTATATACAACTCATTTTGCAAGATATGACGTATTTTATGGCAATCTAGCTAGTATAGTAGTTCTGATGATTTGGCTCTATCTTTTATCTTATATCTTTACAATAGGTCTAGCTTTAAATTATCGGGAAGAAGTTAATTCTCTTGAAAAAACTGCTAAATTAGAGGTAAATAATTAATACCTCTTTTTAATTTATAAAATAAAAATGTTTAAATATTTAATAAGAATGTATACAGGTTTAATTTATCCTTGAAAAAGTTAAATTTATTTGATGGACTAAATATACACTAATCATTATTTGATCGGTGTTTTTTGTTTCATGAAAGAAGAAATAGTATCAAAGCAAGTGTAAATGCTTTAAAGGAAAGATTAAATAGATTAGAGTATTTTAATATGATTCATACAGCTAATTTGATAACTAATCGAGGAGAGTATAAATTATATGATATAGAAAAAAGAAAGTCTATATTTAATGCGATATATTATTTTTCATTGGAAATAGATGTAAAATATAAATCAATATTTATAGATAAAAGATATAAAAATAATAAATTTAAATTAAAAATGAAAATAGAAAGTGAAATAAATAAGTTTATAAATAAAAATAAGAAGTTTAAAGAAATAAATTTATATTATGATAATGGTCAAGAGAAACTAGTCAAAGCATTAGATGAAACATTTAGTAAGTTAGATGGTTTTAATCATATAATAGAATTTGATCATGTGGAAGAGAAACTATTTCAAGTAGCCGATATGCTTACATATATAGATAAAAGCTATTACTGTAATTTGCATAAAATAAAGAATAATGGAAATCCCTATTTTTTAACCTTAGAAGAATATAATTAAAAAAAGTAACTATGAAAAGTTACTCTTTTTAAGCGGCGCTTGGCGCCATACACGGGTCGAGTCCGACCTAGCCATATAGGATATAGGAGACTCGGGATAGATAAATCTACCCACAAAGTTAATTCTTTGATTCACTATTATTATATACTAAAAATAGATATTATGTCAAGAAAAATATTTATATACATTTTAATAACATAAAATACAAGATGTTTGCTTTTAAAAATTAGAAAGTGTTAAAAATTATTTTATAGATACAATCGGAACTTAAACACTTTTAAAATTCAAAAATCTCTCAAACCATTATAAAATGGTTATTTTTTTGTCAAATTTTCATT
>CANQDN010000005.1 GCA_947593275.1 uncultured Bacilli bacterium | reverse complement strand
CCATTCATCATTTTCGAGTGGAAGTGGTTTTGGTGGAGGATTTTCATCAGGCGGAGGCTTTGGTGGAGGTGGCGGCGGAGGCCGTTTTGGTTAAAGTAAGAGAAATCTTACTTTTTTTAGTTTAATTCAGGATAAATGCGAGGATCAAAAACATGCTCTTTACTAGTAATATTACTATCAGCAGTTTTTAATTCTTCAGTATCTATTAAGAAATATTTGTGATATAAATAATCTTTATTATCTTTACTTACAGGATCATCCCAAGTAAGGTCTAAGTGTAACCATTCATTATCTACATATACAGCATTCCAAACATGACCTTCAGTATTTTCATCACCGGTAGTGGCTACTTTAAAGTTTTCATAACCCATCATGCTTAAGAATATAGCCATAAGATCAGTATAACCATTGCAGGTTGCATAATGATTAAATAAAGCACCATAAGCATTAAAGCTTAGATTTTCAGTATTTTTAATATCATATTTTGTTTCATTTATAATATAATCATGAATTACTTTTATTTTATCATAATTGGTGGTTAAATCGGGGGTTACGAGACTATCAATTAATTTTTTTACTTCACTTGTAATTTCATTTATTTGTTCTTCAGTATATAAGTATTTAGCGGTTAGGGTTATTTCACCATTTTCTTTGATGCTGGTATTTATACTAGTAAAAGAATTAAAGGGATGAACAAAGTTATTAAGATGAGTTAAAAGATTAGCGTCTTTACTAATATTATTGGTATCGGTGATACAATTTTGGTATTCTTTAGGGCAATAAAAGGTAAAATCAGTTTTTCGGGCATCAATTACAGTATAAAATATATCAAGTAAATCTTGTTTACCATATGGGGTAAAATTAGTGGTTTTAGTAACAAAACTATAGGAATAATCTTTTTTATAGGGATTATTAGAACTTAAAGTGGTTGTGATACTTGGATAGAGAAAAGAAATTATTTTATCGGTTATTCTATCAATATTTAGTAAAACTAAAAGAATTAAGGTAAGACAAATTAAAGGAGTAATTATTTTTTTCATATTTTTTCACCTAAGTTAAGTATAGCAAAAAAAAAAGAAGTGCACAATAACTTGTTACTTCATATTTTTAACTTTACTAGATAATCTCTTTTTTTGTCTATCAGCTGTATTCTTTTTGATTAAACCTTTACTTACAGCTTGGTCTAAATATTTTTGAGTATCTTTATATAAAGTATCCGCGGTCTTATCAGAGTTTGCGATAGCTTTTTCAGTATCTTTAATTAGATTTTTAACTCGTGCTTTAAGTTCATGATTGTTTTCAGTTTTTTTAGCTATTACTTTAATGGCTTTTTTTGAACTTTTAATATTTGCCAATGGAAACACTCCTTCCTTGATATCAGTATCAATTCTAACAGAAAACTAGGGATATTTCAAGCTTTTTCGTAATTATTTTAGCATTTTCTTGACTTTTCTTGGGGGTGTGGTAAAATATATGAGCAAAGGCGAGGTTTTATGATTTTATTTGTCAAAAATATAATTGATGATTATAAATTAGAATATGATTATGCTCAGGAGTTAGTCATTTTAATTGAAGATATAATGAATAAATATGATTTTTTAGTTATTCGGAAGGAATCTTGGGAAAAAGCTTTTAGAAGAATAGTTAGTAAAAATGTGAGTATAACCGAGGTAGAGTTTAGAATTTTAAAGTGTATTAGAAATTTGATTCATAGATATCAAAGTAGGAAAGATACCGTTTATTTAAATAATTATATAGTAAAATTATTAAGTAATAATATTAAAGGAATAGATTTATTAAAGCAATTAATGGCATTCATGAAGAAATATGATGTAGTATTTGATCAAGAGTATTTTAATAAATTAAAAGAAGAAAGTGAAGCTTTTAATAGGGTTCTTGAAAGTATTAAAATAGAGAATTATAGTTTTGAAGAGTTTAATAATTATATAAATGGTTATTATAATGCTTATTTATTATTAAAACCTTTTAATAAGTCTTTAGGTTGGACAATAGATACTTTTAATTATCTTAAATCTTTATTAAATTATCCTTTAGAGCCATTAAAGGAAGAAAATGTAAAGAATGAGGCTAATTATAAGAAAGTTAAGTTAATTATTAATAATTATGATAAGTTAGATGCAATATATAATTTATTTAAAGATAATATAATGGTTGTTAGAAGAAAAAAGTTTGATCAGGTTGTTTTTAATTATTCTTATCAAGAGATAGAAGAGTTATTTAATGATTATATAGTATATAGGGATATTAGCTATGATAAGGATTTAAACTTTTTATTAAAGATTGCTAGTAGAATTAATAATGATAATCCAGAAGTTAAGGTAGTAAAAGAGGAAAATGTAGTTAAAGGTAAAAGAAGTTATAATAAAAGAACGGATTATAAATGTATTAATAATGTTTATGATTTATTTACGTATGGGGATAAAACTTTAGAGGAGAAAAAGCCGGTTGTAGATTATTTACTTAGTAGAAGAGAGAAAAAGACAATAAAGGAGTTAGATTTATTCTTACAAGATAAGCTTGATAGAAAGACGAGAGATAAAATAACGAGAGTTATATTAAGTATACGAGTACAATATAAAAATTGGGTTGATATGGCTCAATTACCCAAAAATTGTTATAATGGATGTTTCTCTGTTTATGATTTATTTACATATGGAGATAAAACTTTAGAGGAGAAAAAGCCAATTGTAGATTATTTACTTAGTCGTTGTGAGGAAAAGACAGTTCAGGCAATATTAGATTATGTAGGAGATAACTTAAATAGTAAAGAGAAAAAGAAAGTTAGAGCGACTTTAACTCAATTAAGACAAAAATATCATAATTGGGTAGATACAGGAAAGTTACCGGGAGTTATTCGAAAACAAAGAGATATGATGTATTTGATTAATATTATTAGTGGGCTTTCTTTTAAAGGGAATCTTTATAAAGATTTAAGTTTATATAATGAGAAGAAAGTGCATTTAATTGCCCTTGGTTTAAAGTTAAAAGAGCTTAAAATAAGAAGTGATGGAGTTAGTAAAGAAGAATATAATACGTTACTTACTAATAGTTTAAATCTAATAATAGACAATAATATAATCAGTTTATATGATTTATTTAAGACATATGTAGGAATAGATGAGGAAATAGTTAGAAGATAGGGGTATATCTTCTTTTTCTTTGGGAAATAATATTATTGGTGGTAACTTTGAAAAAAGCATTTATGGATACTTCTAAAATTATTAAAGATAATTTATATAAGATAGATGAGATAAAAAATCGGGATTATTCGGTAGTTCATTTTAAAGTGGATTCTAGTAATGAAAAGATGGTTAAGAAAGTAAAGGGAGATTATTATTCAATTAATTTTGATTATGTTAGTTTACAAAAAAGAAGTAAAGCTTTAAAAAAAGAAGTAATAAAGATCTTAAGTACTTTTTTTGGGAAAGTAAAAACAACTAAACCTTTAATTATTGGTTTAGGTAATTCAAGTATTGATTGTGATAGTTTAGGGGTTAGAACTAATAATAAACTTATGAGGGTTAATCATTTTGCGGATTTTTTAAATATGCCTAAAGTAGCGCTTTTTAATCCGGAGGTTACTTTGAAGACGGGGATTAGTTCTTTTAGTTTAATTGAAATGGTTGTTAAAAAATTAAAACCGACAGTTCTTATTATAATTGATACTTTAGCTACTAATAATGAAGATTATTTAAATAATTGTATTGAAATTAATAATACGGGTATTATATCGGGGAGAGCTATAAAAGATAATAAAAGGATTGATCAATCGACTTTTTTAATACCGGTTATTGCAATTGGAGTGCCTTTAGTTTTAGAGCAGAATAAAAAATTATATACAACACCTAATGTGAAAGATATAGTAGAACTTACAAGTGATATTATTAGTGATGCTTTAAATGATTTATTTTTTTAGAGGGTTTTAGGGGATTGGGTTCTACCTAATAAGTAGTCGGCGCTTATTTTATATTTTTTACATATGTCATATAGAAAAGGGGTGGCAATTAAGTATCTTCCTTTTTCATATCCACAGATAACACTTTTATGAGTGTTTAATTTTTTGGCTAGTTTTTCTTGAGTAATATTTTGACTTTTGCGCCATTCTTTTAAGATTAAGCCGGCTTCTCTTTGATTGATGCCTTTTACACTCGGGTATTGTTTAATGTTAGTAAAACCAAAGACATAGTCTAACGAAACATTTAAATAGTTACAAATCGTGTTTAGATGTTTAATTGGGATTATGACATATTCTCGTTCATATTGACCGTATACTCTTTTATTTAGGCCGAGATATTCTGAGATAGAATATTGACTTATGTTAGCTTCTTCTCTAATTCTTTTTAAATTTTCTCCATACATTTATATCACCATGCTTATTTTCTCATATTCTTTTTTTAAATAGTTAAAAGGAATAAAATACCAAACTTTTTCTTGACTTTTGACGTCTACTAGACTATAATTTTGGTATAAGTTAGAAAATTATCATAGAAAGAGAGAAGAGCAATGAAGTTTGAGAAAATAGGAAGTATAAGTTATAAGAAAGGTGTATTAGTAGGGGTAATATTAGCTTTTTTGTTAGTTGTAGTTATTAATTTATTTACATCACTAGCGAAGTATAGACTAACCCAAAGTGTAAAGATAGTGGATAGTGTAGTTAGTTATTCACCATATGATTTTAAGATAATGGAGATATATAAGCAAAAAGAGGATAGTAAATGTACAGATATAAATGGTGACTGTTATGAGAAACTTACAAGTAGTGAAAGAATGCCAAGTGATGGTTATGTATTAAATACTACTAACAGTCATTGTGAATTAAATACAGGTGGGGAAGATACAGATGCTACATTAACAAGTAATGAAGCAGGAGAGACAGTAATAAGTGGATTAACAGTAAAAGATAAGTGTTATTTATATTATGATAAAGAAATAAAAGCAGGAGATACAATAGTTGCAAATTCTAGTATTATATCTGAATCACCACATTTTGATGGAACAGCATGTATAGGTGATTGTACTTATCAAAATGAAAATGGTCTATATAAAACTCAAGATGATTTTGGAGATACATATTATTTTCGAGGAACAGTAAGTGATAACTGGGTAAAGTTTGGAAACATGAGTACAAATGGAAATCCGATATGGTGGCGAATCATTCGAATAAATGGAGATGGAACAATAAGATTGATATATGCTGGTACTGGAGCATCTGCACCAGGTACTACGACTTCTGCAACAAATGCGCTAACAAGCCAAACATTTAATGGATCATATAATGATAACAGGTTTGTAGGATATCAATATGCGTCTTCGAGCGGAACTAAACGAGGACATGAATCACCAAGTAATGCATATACACAATTAATGAGTTGGTTCTTAACAAATTTAAGTGATGAATTTGCTAATGGAGCAGGTCAAATAGATCCAAGCGCAGGATTCTGTGGAGATAGATCAAGTTCTACAAATAGTAGAACTCCTTGGCTAGAAGATGGTATGTCAGAAAGTGGAGGCACTGGAAAAACTGGCACATATTATGGAGCATATTTAAGATTATTAAATAGTACTAAACAACCAACCTTAAAGTGTGGAACAAAAGACCATAAGGATGAAGATTACTATACGTATACAGGAGCTAAAGGTATAAAACAAAATGAAACTGATACTACAATAAATGGTACAAGAAGTTTAACCAGTCCAGTAGGCTTAATAACTGCAGATGAAGTAGCTTTTGCCGGAGGGGTATATGGACCGGAAAATAAGAATTATTGGCTATATACAAATCAAACTTATTGGACAATGTCTCCGTATAACTTTTACAGTAGCAGCAGCGACAGCTACGCTAGCGTGTTCTACGTGTATTCGGATGGCAACCTCAACTACACCGCTGTGCTCAACACGAATGGTTTGCGCCCAGTAATAAACCTCAAGGCTGATACAAAATTAACATTTGAAAAACCTGATGAAGCAACTAAAGGAACTTCCGATAATCCATACATAGTAGTAAACTAACTCTTGCCTATAGTGCTCTAACTTTTCATCTATGGGCAAGTTTTGAAACTTCATGGAAGATAATTTTCTTCCTTTTTTTGTTTCTTTACAAAATTAACCTTTTTTGATATACTAACTTTAGGTGATAAACATGTTAGTATGTGGTAAAAATGTTTTAAAAGAAACACCAGTAGATAAAATACATAAAGTGTATATAAAAGAGAACTTTAAAAATAATGATATTTTGAATTATTTAAAAGAAAATAAAGTGCATTATGAGTTTGTTCCAGAGTTTAGGTTAAATAAAATGGTTGATGCGAGACATCAGGGGATTGTTTTAGATATTAATGATTATGAATATTATGAGTTAGATAGTGCCTTAGATGAAGATTTTGTGGTTTTATTAGATCATTTAGAGGATCCTCACAATTTGGGAGCAATAATAAGAACTTGTGAATGTGCTGGAATTAAAAGTATTATTATTCCTAAAGATCGAAGTATAAGAGTTAATGAAACAGTTATGAAGATAAGTGCGGGAGCCTTAAATAATGTTAAAATTATATTAGTTAGTAATTTAAATAATGCGATTAAGAAGTTGCAAGATAATTATTTTTTTGTTTATACGGCAGATATGGATGGAGAAGATTATAGAGGGATTGATTATGCATCTAAAAAAGCTTTAGTAATTGGGGCGGAAGGTAAAGGAGTTAGTAAACTTACGAGGGATATTAGTGATATGGTTATAAGTATTCCGATGTTTGGGAAGATTAATTCTTTAAATGCGAGTGTTAGTGCCGCGATATTAATATATGGAATGATTAAGAGGTAGATATGGAGTATACAGATGAAGAAGTAGTATCTTTAGCTTTAGAAAATAATGAAAGAGCTAAAGATATGGTTTTTGAGAGTAATAAATATATTGTTGAAAGATTAATTAATGATTATTATTATGTAGCTTTAAAGTTAGGAATTGAAAGAAAAGAGTTGGAACAAGAAGCTTATTTTGCTTTTAGTGAAGCTTTAAAAAATTACCGAGTGGATAAAAATACTCAATTATCGACATTTATCTTTTTATGTGTTAAAAGAAGATTAAATAAAATAATTAGAGATCAAAGTGGGGAGAAAGCTAAAGTTTTAAATAGTACTTATTCTTTAGATTATGATTATAATGAGTCAGGAGTTACTTTAAAAGATATTATTGGGGCTGATTTAGAGTTAGATCCTTTAAATAGTTTAACTAGTGAAGAGAATTATAAAGAGTTACTTAATAAGATTAAAAATAGTTTATCAGATGGGGAATATGAGGTATTTTCTTATTTAGTTAAAGGGTTTGATTCTCATGAAATAGAATTATTAACTAATAAAAGTTCGAAACAAATAGATAATGCTTTACAAAGAGTTAAACATAAAATAAAAGAGATTATTGGGGAGTAGTTTTATCTCCTTGGTAGATATCTCTTTTTTTCATTTCTTTATCGATGTCATTTAAAACACAGAATTTCTTTAAAAGCCAGAGGGGTTCTATTACTTCTTCTTTTAGAGGGTCACCGGTTAGACGCATGATTACAATGTTTTCGTTTAAGTATTCGAGTTCTTCACAGACAATATCAATAAATTCTTCTTTGGTTAAGATATGGAAGGGTTTTTTTTGATACATTTTAGCGATTAGGGTGTCTTTAGGGATATATAAGGCATGGATTTTTATCGCGTCTATATTAAGAGTGTTTAAGTATTTTACAGTATCTAGCATCATTTCTTTAGTTTCGTAGGGAAGGCCATTTATAATGTGAACTACAGTAAAAATGTGTCTTTTTTGGAGCTCTTTAACGGCGGATTCAAAGTTTTTGACGTCATGGCCTCGATTAATAAGTTTTAGAGTTGCATCGTGACTGGATTCAAGGCCTAATTCGACCATCAGAAAAGTGCGTTTATTTAGGTTTTCTAGATAGTCTAAGGTAGATTTTGATAGGCAATCACTCCTAGTTGCGATAGAAAGGCCAATTACATTAGGGTAGGTTAAAACTTCTTCAAATTTTTCTTTTAAAACATTTAAAGGGGCATAGGTGTTAGTGTTAGCTTGAAAGTAGGCGATATATTTGGCATTGGGCCATTTTTTGTCCAGAGGTTCTTTGACGATTTTAAATTGTTCTTTTAAAGGAAGGCTAGCGAGATTGTTGCCACTTCCATTGTGACAGAAAATGCAACCTTGACCATTTTTAATATTGGGACAAGAAAAATTGCCGTTTAGGCTTACTTTAAAGACTTTGCAACCAAATTTAGTGCGGAAAAAATAATTTAATGTATGATATCTTTTATTATCTAATGTGAATTTAAACATGTTTTTTCACCTAGAACTTATTTTAGCGAAACTTTTCTTTTTTGTAAAGAAAAATAAAAAATTTTTAAATTTTGCAGATTTTACTATTTCTGTAGTATAAAACATACAGATTTTATAAAATCTGTTAGCAAAGCCTACAGATATTAACAAATCTGCATGCAGATTTAGTAAAATCTGTATTTTGACTTTTGCTTTTTTTATGTTATAGTGTTTATATGCAAGGCACCTTAGGGGGTTTTGTTTGTGCTTGCCACCCATTTTAAAATTCGTTTTAAAGCGAGGTGGTCGTCTATGAGTAAGAAAGACTTTTTAGTTTTATTACTTTTAGTGATAATTATTTTACTAATTATCCCGTACATCATGATTTTTTCTTTATAGCTTGATAATTTTTAACATAAGAAAAAAGCGCAACCAACTTAAGTAAGTGTTGCGCCAAAACAAATTTGGCAAGCACATTTGTGCCTTGCAAATTTATTATATAATAAAATTTTAGAATTGTAAAGATTTAAAGTGGGAGAAAATATAGAGAAAAATTGGGTTATTTTTTTAGTTTTTAAGCATATATTTTTTTAGGAGGACAAGCGAAATATGAAAGGGCTTAGCACTAAAGAAGTAGAACAAAATAGGAAAGTTTATGGTAATAATGATATCAGTAATGTAAAAGAAAGTAGTTTTTTTAGATTGCTATTAGAATCATTAGGAGATCCAATTATTAAAATATTACTGGTGGCACTAGCAGTAAAGGTTGTCTTTCTCTTTAGAGATTTTGATTATTTTGAGACATTGGGGATTTTGATTGCTATTTTTTTGGCTTCTTTTATTTCTACAATATCGGAATATGGAAGTGAAGCAGCATTTAGGAGATTGCAAGAAGAATCTTCAAAAATGAAAGTTAAAGTAATTAGAGATGGAGTTTTAAAGGAGATACCTATCGGGGAAGTAGTAGTTCATGATATTGTTGCTTTAAATAGTGGAGATAAAGTACCGGCGGATGGGTATATTATTAAAGGAGAACTAACGGTTGATGAATCTTCTTTTAATGGAGAGACTAAGGAAGCTAAAAAATATCCTCCGATAAACTCGAATATCCTTAAAGATAATAATAAATTATATCGGGGAAGTGTTATATATAATGGTCAAGCTTATATGGAAGTAACACAGGTTGGAGATAAAACAATGTATGGTAAGATGGCTCAAGAAGTAGGAGAAAAATCTCCAACTTCACCTTTAAAATTGCGTCTTACTCATTTGGCTAAATTTATAAGTAAGATTGGTTATTGTGGAGCGATATTAGTAACTATTTCTTATTTATTTTCGGTAATAGTAATTAATAATAATTTTGATGGAGAGTTAATAATTAAAACGTTAACTAACTTTCGGCTTATGGCGGATTATTTAATTTATGCTTTAACTTTAAGTGTTACAATTATTGTAGTGGCAGTACCTGAGGGATTACCAATGATGATAACTTTAGTTTTATCAAGTAATATGAAAAGAATGCTTAAAGAACAAGTTTTAGTGCGGAAGTTAGTGGGTATTGAAACAGCGGGAAGTATCAATGTGTTATTAACGGATAAAACAGGAACTTTAACTAAAGGGAAATTAGAGGTAAATGAGATTATTACGGGGGATAATAAACATTATAAAAGTTTAAAAGAAATTAAGAATTATCCCTTATTTTATGAGAAATTATATATATCTTTATTTTATAATAATGAAAGTAAGTTTGATTCTAAAAAAGTAGCAGTGGGTGGGAATCAAACTGATAAAGCTTGTCTTAACTTTTTAGTGGAAGATGAGAAAATTAAAGCTCGGGTGGAAAATAAAGTTCTTTTTAATAGTAATATTAAATATAGTAGTGTTAAAATTGATCGAGGTTATACTTATTACAAAGGAGCATCTGAAGTACTTCTTCCTTCTGTTAGTTTTTATTTGACTGAAAAAGGGGAAGAAAAGGTGTTATTAAATAAAAAAATGCTTATTAGTAATATAAATAATTTAACTAAAAAAGGGATTAGAGTATTACTTCTTTGTTATAGTAAAAATGATGGGTTAGATAATTTAGTTTTAGTGGGGATTGTTTCTATTAAAGATGAGCTTAGAAAGGAAGCTAAAGAGGGCGTTAGTTTAATTAAAAGTGCGGGTATTAGAATTATTATGATTACTGGGGATGCCAAAGATACAGCGGTTGCGATTGCTAGTGATGCGGGTTTATATGAGAAGGATAGTTTGGTTTTAACGAGTGATGAACTGGCCAAATATAGTGATGAAGAATTAAAAAGAAAAGTGGGTAATTTATGTATTGTTGCTCGGGCGTTACCTCAAGATAAATCTCGTTTAGTGCGAATTTTAGAAGAAATGAATTTAGTTGTTGGAATGACAGGAGATGGAGTAAATGACGCTCCGGCTTTAAAAAAAGCTGATGTGGGGTTTGCGATGGGAAGTGGGACGGAAGTTGCTAAAGAAGCAAGTGATATAGTAATACTTGATAATAATATTTTATCTATAAGTAAAGCAATTTTATATGGAAGAACTATTTTTAAAAGTATAAGAAAGTTTATTATATATCAGTTAACAGTTAATATGTGTGCTTTAATTCTTTCAATCGTGGGGCCTTTTATTGGAATTAATACACCAATTACAATTATTCAGATGCTTTGGCTTAATATGATTATGGATACTTTTGCAGGACTTGCTTTTTCTTTTGAACCAGCACTTTTAAGTTATATGCATGAACCTCCTAAAAAGAAAGATGAAGCAATTATAAATTCGTATATGATTGGGGAAGTTTTATGGACGGGGTTATATTCGGCAATATTATGTATTTTATTTTTAAAATTACCAATAGTTCGGGAATATATTCGAGTAGGAGAAAACTATAAATATCTTATGACGGCTTATTTTGCTTTGTTTATATTTATTGGAGTATTTAATTCATTTAATGCCCGAAGTGAAAGACTAAATATCTTTGCTAATTTAAGTAAAAATAAAGTATTTATTGGAATTATTACGTTTATTATGTTAGTTCAAGTTTATTTGATTTATCATGGGGGAGATTTATTTAGAACGTATGGACTTAAAGCTCAGGAATTCTTTTTAGTTTTAATACTCGCGATGAGTGTATTTCCAGTGGATTTTATTCGTAAGACTTATTTAAGGAGACATCATTTAAAAAATGGAGTTTAAAAAAATTAGGATTTCTTCCATAGTTCGACAAATTTCGCACCTTTTTTGTGGTAAGATGATTGCAGGTGATTAATTTTGAGAACATTTTATATATTTAATATTAATAAGAATTTTTATAATTTAATGAAAAATAATCCATATCATTTATTTAAAGCAATGGAGGATATTCATAGTTTTGATGAAAAAGATGTAAATATTGCTTATGATTTATTTATGCAAATTGTATGTCCTTTTGATAAAAGTAAAATTAATAATAAGATCTTCCAGGAATCGAGGGATAATGATTTTTATTCGAAGTTTCATAATGTGCATCGGATTCAGAATAAATATGTTCCGGAAGATTCAATGCTTGTAGTTAATAAAGCTTTTTTACTTTTGGAAAGTAATGTTTTAAAACCAACCTTTTTAAATGAACTTAGAGAGTATCGGAATTTATTTGTTTGTGATTTTAAGAATAAAGATTATTTTTGGTTAAATGAACTTGTAAGCTTGTAAATAATTAATATTTATAGTAATATATAGGGGAAGGGATGGTATTTATGTTAGGTGAAATTTTATGGTTTATAATTGGTCTTGTTAGTGGTTTAGTAATTGGATTTTTTGTCGCGAGATTTTTTATGAAAAAGTATTTAAAGAAAAATCCTCCAATAAATGAAAAGATGATTGAAGCAATGATGAGTAGTATGGGAAGAAAACCAAGTCGTAAACAAGTTAATCAAGTAATGCAACAAATGAATAGATATATGTAATAAAAAGAGCTATATCTTAAAAGATAATAGGGCTTTTTTTATTTTTTAAGGTATTTTTATTTGCTAACTTAATATTTTTGTGATATATTATGTTTGGAGTGATGTGTTGTGCGTGAATTTACTGAACAAGAACAAGTAAGAAGAGAAAAATTAGATAAAATTAGAAATATGGGAATAGATCCTTTTGGAAAGAGTTATCCTGTAAGTGCTTTTTCGATGGATATAAAAGCGAAATATCAAGATAAGACTCATGAAGAATTAGAAGAAGCGAAAGAAGAAGTTAGAGTTGCTGGAAGAATTATGTTCATTAGAAAAATGGGGAAAGCTAGTTTCTTTTCAATTAAAGATAAATTAGGAAATATTCAAGTATATATTTCTATTAATGATGTTGGGGAAGAGGCTTATAATTTATTTAAAAGTGCTGATTTAGGGGATATTGTAGGTGTTTTTGGTTATGTGATGAAAACAGGAACGGGTGAGATTACCATTAAATGTTTAGAATATACGCATTTAGTTAAAGCTTTAAAACCACTTCCTGAGAAATTTCATGGACTTAGTGATGTAGAAGAAAGATTTAGAAGAAGATATGTTGATTTAATTGTTAATGATGAAGCTAGAAAAGTGGCTTTTGCAAGACCTAAGATTATTCGTTCTATTCAAAAGTATTTAGATGATTTAGGATATGTTGAAGTAGAAACACCAATACTTGGAACTATTTTGGGTGGGGCTGCGGCGAGACCTTTTGTTACGCATCATAATGCTCAAAATATTGATATGTATCTTAGAATTGCAACAGAACTTAACTTAAAAAGACTTTTAGTTGGGGGAATGGATGCAGTTTATGAGATAGGTAGAATTTTTAGAAATGAAGGTATGGATAGGAAACATAATCCGGAGTTTACAACTATTGAGTTATATAAAGCTTTTAGTGATTTAGAGGGTATGATGGATATAACTGAAGGAATAGTTGCGAATGCAGCGATGGAGTTAAATGGAACTTATGAAGTAGATTTTTTAGGACATCATATTAATCTTGCTCCAGGGTTTAAGAGACGCTCTATGGTGGATTTAATAAAAGAAAAGACGGGAATTGATTTTGTTAAAGTTAAAAGTACAGAAGAAGCAATAGAGATTGCGAAAGAACATGATATACAGATTGAAGAACATTTTAGTTTTGGTCATATTGTTAATGCGTTTTTTGAAAAATATGTCGAAGAAACAATTATTGAACCAACATTTGTTTATGGACATCCTGTGGAAATAAGTCCTTTAGCGAAAAAGAATGCAGATGATCCAAGATTTACAGAAAGATTTGAGTTATTTATCGCGGGTTCAGAATATGCAAATGCTTTTACCGAACTTAATGATCCAATAGATCAATATGAAAGATTCTTAAATCAATTAAAGGAAAAAGATTTAGGAAATGAAGAAGCTAATGATATGGATATAGATTTTATTGAAGCCTTAGAATATGGTATGCCTCCAGCTGGGGGAATGGGAATGGGAATTGACCGGTTAGTTATGCTTTTAACGGGTAGTGAGACGATTAGAGAAGTTATTTTATTCCCAACAATGAAACCAAGAGATTAATTTAATTTTATAAAAATTAATATTTTTAAGAAAAAATTCATATAAAAAGAGGTAATACCTCTTTTTTTTAGGAAATTTTGTGTTATAATTTAAGAAGGAGGGAGATTTTATGAAGAAAAAAGAAAAAAAATTTGGGTTAACTAAATGTATTATTTTACTAATTGTTATAGCTTTAGTTTTTACTTGGCTTATTCCAACAGGTATGTTTCAAGCTTCCGGATTTGTAAGTGATAATACTTTAATTAGAGTTGGTTTAAATGATTTACTTGCATTACCGTTTTATGGAATTTACTTTAGTTTAGATAAAATAATCTTTTTAATGGTACTAGGTGGTTTTTATGGTTTGTTACAAAAGATACCAGCTTATGACCGTCTGGTTAGAGGTATTGCATCTAAACTTCAGAAAAAGCCGAAACTTACTGTAGTTTTAACATCAGTTTTAATAGCAGTATTTACAAGTGTGATGACAGAATGTTTTGCAGTTTTATTATTTGTACCATTTATTGTGGCGATATTAAACAGAATGAAACTAGATAAATTTACTATCTTGGTGTCAACATTTGGTTCAATGTTAGTAGGTCTTTTAGGAGCAACTTATGGAACTGAAGGATTAACTTCTTTTGTCAATTATTTTGCAAGTGGGGATGTTTTAGCAGGAGATATTATTGGAAACTCTGTATTAGTTAGAGCGGGTATTTTAGTAATTGGTCTTATTCTATTTAATTTCTTTACACTTGCCCATATGGATAAGAAAGATAAAAATCTTGAATCTAGTGATATGTTTGAAGTTATAGAAGATAAAGAAAGTAAGAAGACTAATTATATTCCACTTATTATTATTGGAGGATTTTTACTTATTTTATGTATCTTAGGTTTTGTTGATTGGTATACTAATTTTGGTATTGATATATTTGATACATTTGATGATATGGTAATGAATTTCACTATTGGTAAAGATTTTTATATCTTTAAAGATTTACTTGGTAATAATATGGAAGTTTCATGGGCTTTTGGAACATGGGATTTATATATTTTATCACCAATAGTATTCTTATTTACGATTATAATTGCTCTTACATATAGAATTAGATTAAATGATTATATTGAAGGATTTAAGAATGGTCTTAAAAGAATGCTTAAACCTATAGCTTGTGTTATTGCGGCATTTATGCTTATAGTTATTATTTATATGTCACCTTATCTTGCAACAATATTAAATAAAATATTAAGTATAACTGAAGGATTTAATTTAGCAACAATGTCTTTAGTAGCGTTATTATGTAATATTCTTCATACTGATTTATTATTTACAGGATATACTATTGGAGAATATCTTGCAGCAGAATATGTTGATTATATTAATCCAATTGTTGTAATATTTACTTCTTTATATGGTTTAGTTCAATTCTTTATACCAACAAGTATTGTTTTAGGTATTGGACTTACAACTTTAAATGTTAAATATTCTGATTGGTTAAAGTATATATGGAAGTTCTTGCTAGGTATGGTTGTTTGTTTATTAATAATATTCATATTAATAACACTTATATAAGAAAGTTTAGAGCTTTCTTTTTTTTGGCTAATTTTAGGGGATTTAGCTTTTTTATAATAAATTGTTGTTCTTGGTAAATAATTATAACATAATAAAGGAAATTATGGTATAATTATTTATAGAAAGATAATTTGTTATTATAGATGGGAGGATAATTAAAAATGATAAAAACAAATGGGAAGGATTTTTTAGGTAAAGAGGTAACTGTAAAGATAGATAGACAATTAGGAACAAGACATCCAAAACATGGATTTATGTATATGTTAAATTATGGTTTTATACCTAATACAATTAGTGGTGATGGAGAAGAGCTAGATGCTTACTTAGTTGGGGAATTTGAGCCAGTAAAAGAAAGTAAAGGTAAAGTAATAGCTATAATTCATAGAACAAACGATGATGATGATAAGTTGGTTGTTTCCAAAGATGGTAAAGACTATTCAGACGACGCTATAAGAGCTATGACAGAATTTCAAGAACAATTTTTTGAATCAGTTATTATTAGATAAAAATTTAATATAAGGTGCAAAGATAATAGATTTTATAATTAAATTTTTTAATTTAAAGAAATAATATAGGGGTTATTTTGGGTACCATCACCAGCATTATATTTAAGAGTAGAATTTAAGTAAATAACAGGATAGACAGAATAGAGAACATTAGCTTTATTATCAGCAATATGTCCCGCCGGTTCTAAAAAATTAGCATTAGTTGGGAGAGAATCACAAGGATTTATGGTCCAAGAATGAGATTTTATATCATCATATAACCAATTATCTTTAGAACATTTATAATAATCCATTAATTTAGTAGTTCTAGAACAATGAGTTGAGGGATTGGCTAAAATATAATCACTAACATTCATTAAGCCAACATAATATTTTTCTTGGGTTTCTTTTTTAATTTCTTCGGAATATATGTTTTTGGCATCAAGTAAATAATTGGTAGTTTCTATATTCCAATTAACTTTTTCTAAAATAGAAGTATCTAAATTATTTAAGTAGTCACTGTTTAAGTAATTATTTAAGCTAGAATTTTCCCAATCGTTTTTATTTTTACTATCCCACTTAAATTCACCAATACTATTAACTTTTATTAATTTAATAAGATTTTTTTGTTCAAATTCAAATATACCAATTATTCGCCATAGATCATTATTTAATAAAACATAGTTATTGGGGGAACTGCCTTCAAAACGGTAACCATTTTCTTTTACTAAGCAATTATTGGTGATGTTATTATCAACACATATCTTATTTAATAAGTAATTATTAAAAAGAGAAATTTCATTTTTATTAATTTTTTCTTTAATGTAACTAATATTATAAGTGTCTAAATCTTTAAGGGAAATATTCGCATTTTTTAAAGCTTGGCTTACAGTTTCTTCTGTGCCATCAGTGTATTTTACAATTACTTTATCGCTTTTTAGACAACTATAAGAATAAGTGTAATTTTCATCTTGATAAAATTTTTCTAAAGCTTCATCACAAGAGAGATTATCTTTTGCTACTAAATCAACTATTTCTTCAATTTCCTTTGTGCTTTCTTTAACAGAGCAAGCAAATTTTACTCCTTTCCAAGTAGTAACTTTTTCATTATTATTACAGTGATAATGAATTACAAATATTCCTTTATCAATATAAGTGCTACCACCATTAAAATTTTTTCTTATCTTTAATAATGGGCTATTATTAAAGACTTTTGCTTGGATTGTATCAAGTATAATAACACTCGCCAAAACTCCTATAATAATTAATAAAATTTTTAAACCTTTTTTCATATTTTCTTCCTTTCTAAAGTATTTTATTGCTTAGATTATAACATACACTATCTATGATTACAATTAAAAGATTATTTAATTTTTTATGTTTAGCATAAGCACCATTAATAATACTATTATTTTTAAAGTTTTAGAGTTAATTTAACATTTATAATTATAACAAAAAATCAACCCATTTAGAGTTGATATTTATATTAAGTTCAAACTAAAAGTTCGAACAGACTTGTCACTGGAGCGATAACTTTACTTATATTCGAAAAATTATACTCCCAAGATTGATTCAATCAACTGACTAAATTATATCATACATTTAAGTTTTTTTAAATAATTTATAGAAAAAAATAGACATCTTATGGTATAATTACAAGTGGTAATGTACCTACGGAGGTAAAGATGAGAGAAGATATTTTAACTAATGAAGATTTAGCAAGAGCATTAGCAGAATATTTAAGAGGAAAGCAACGAGAAAAAGATGCATATTTATTAAAAGAAATTAAAAATCTAAATAACGATTATATAATTTATAATAAAAATATTAACGATTATATAAAAATTAAAGAAAATCCATTTAAAGAAGTCCCTATTTATAATAATAGTAATGATGAATTAAGTGATGAAGAATTAGCAAGATTAATTTTAAAAAGAAGAGAATTAGAAATTGGACAACCCAAAACTTTATCAATGTATAGTTCGGCAGAACAGGAAAATGAAAGAAATAAGTTTATGCAAGATTCTTCCCGCACACTTGACATACATAGCCCTAGTTATTTGAAACGAGATGAAGGTGTAATACTAGAGTCAATACGAAGAGATATTAGAAGTATTGTTTATGCTTATGGCATAAGCGAAAATGTTAAAGAACAAGCAATTATAGAAGCAAAAAGACAGGGATATACTTTTCAAGCAGATACTCCTATGTGGATGTTGCAAAATGCAGATTTAATTAAATTATCTGCACAAAGGGATATAAATTCAATTAATTTTGTCCCTGACATTGTTTGGACAAATGAATTAGCGACATTTGTATATCAAATTGCATTGCAAAATGGTTATATTTTATCTCAAGATAGTCCTAGCTTCTTTAAAAGCGATATGGAAATAATAAAACAAAGTTTAAAGTTAGATGCTAATTCTAATACTTATATTTCTTGGAATAGATTAACTCCTGAAAGTTTAATTGCTTTAGAAAATTATATAGTTGAAAATAATTATGATTTTACTATAAATTTTAGAACTCCTATAAATTTTAGAAGAAATGTTGAAATTTGTATTAAAAGCATAAAAAATGAAACAAGTGATGATAGCATAGTATATATTGATTGGGAGTATATAAATAAGCATAATCCTGATGGCATAAAAAGATTACTTGATGCCTTAATTGAAGAAAAATTTGTATTAAAAGCAAATTCTCCTGATTATTTAAAAAATAATACAATTATATGTTTAAATTCTATTAAAAATGATATTTATAGTGCAAGATACTTTAGCGAAGATTTACTTTATTGGTTGGAACAAGATTTAGAATTGTTCCCTGTTGAAAACAAAGCTGAAGATGAACCTCTAAAAAATAGAATACTTGAAATTAGACACTACCTTATTGAAAATGGATATTATTCTCTTGATAAATTTACTAAATTACCTGCTATATTTTTAAAAGATGAGTTTATATTAGATTATTACTTAAAACAAATGGGTGTTTCAAAAGAAGCAACTGATGAAAAAGGGATAACTTATTATAAAAGAGTTAAGGAATTTATAAAATCAACTCTATCTACTCCTCTCAAAGTAACAGATGTAAGAAAAGTTTTTCAAATGGTAGCACAAAAGAAATGGGAAGATTATCGTCGAGAAAACAATGATTATTATACTAATATTTTTAATAGAAT
This sequence comes from uncultured Bacilli bacterium, assembly GCA_947593275.1. Lineage (GTDB taxonomy): Bacteria > Bacillota_I > Bacilli_A > RF39 > UBA660 > Caccenecus. The sequence goes on along the minus strand of CANQDN010000005.1, from coordinate 2,423 downwards.
TTGTGATTCATTAGAAAAAAATAATAATTTTATTAGTTCGTTAAATGAATTAAAATTTTTAATTAAAGTTGATGATGTACTAGATGAAAGAAAATATGCTTTATTTAATGCCTTTATTGAGTACCATCAATTATACCATAATTCAAAAGCTGAAAACAAAATGGAATTACTACAAGAAAAAAGAGATGATATTTCTAAATATGCAGCACTATTTATTTCTAAAAGCAAAGAAGATTTTATTAGTGAACAATTAAGTGAACTTGATAAACTGTATAAACAATTTTTTGTAATTAGAATTGATAATCCTATTGTTAAGAAAAAAGTCGTTGAGATCAAGCAAAGAGATATGCTAAAGAAACTCTTTAGCAGTCAAGATGCTAGTTTAATGGAAAAACTAAAAAGCATTAAAAATAAATATATAGCTTACAATTATAATGCTTCTGTTAGTAGAGATAATGTGCCACAATTATTAGATTTGTTTATTTCAAAATCTATAAATGATAATGTTTCAAGTATTGATGAAATACTTTCATCTTCTAAACCTGCAAGATTTGATGAATATGAAACATTTGAAAAAGTATCTAAACTTATCAATAGATTAAATAGTCATAATATTTCTTATGATGGTCAAGAGGTAAGCAAATATAAACAATTCATTACTTTTAATGACGAAAGTTATGTTTACAATGGCAATGGATTTAATGATAGCGAAATATCTCAAATAATGGGATATAAAGATTTAAAATATGTATTTAATAAAGTTAAAAGTGAGATTATTCAAATTGCAAAAGGAATTGACAAATTTGATAATTTAACTCAAGAAGATATTAAATCAGTAATAGGAGAATGTCCATTTACTGATGAATATTATGAGTTTGATTCTCAACATTTTAATAGATATTATATAAGATTATTTAATGATTATATTAACTTATTTGAAGATAAAAAATCTACTCTTTTAAATGATAATAATTATAGAGCAGTTTGTGATTTAGCAATTAAGAGTGGACTAATTCAACTTTCAATGATAACAGAATTAGGAAGACATGATGATGGCAATAAATTATTTGAAGAAATAAAAAAATATGTAAACGATAAAGAAATATGTGATACATTAGCCAATGTACCAAACTTAATGAGCTTAATGACATCTGAAGAATTTTCTATGGATAATCTTGATAAAATATTAGATTACAAAGAAATGTTAAAATATGCAGATTTAAAACAAATTAGTTTATTAGGCAAAGATGTTATCAAAAAAGTTTATAGCAACAATGGATTTACTTCTGCTTCGCAAAAAGAAAGAATAAGTGTAGCCTGCGATTTATTGAGTGCAATGGCATCACGAAGCGAATCAACTGTTCCTTATATTAAGGGAACTTATGGCAATTATAAATATTCAATGTATGATTCAACAGATGAAACATTAATAACTGCAGGTTTAGATACCAATGCTTGTTTTAGATGCTGTGGTAATGATAATGATTTTTTACATTATTGTGCTTTAGATAAAAATGGATTTGTTATTAAAATAACTGATACAGATGGTAATTTTATTGGTAGAGCATCAGGTTTTAGAAACGGAAATGGTGTTTATATTAATCAATTAAGAACTATCTATGATAAAAAATCTTCTGCTTATAATTCAGAACAATATGCGATTATTAAAACATTTGAACAAGCCTGTGATGACATTGTAAAGACATCTCAAAATAATCAAAGTGAAACCAATAAAATTGATTTTGTAGTAGTAACAAAAAGTTATACATTAAGTGATAGACAATCCAATGTTGATGGTAGAACTACTGATGCTATTGGATATGATCCAATGGATACTCAAAGTGATGATTGGCAAGAATTTATCTCTACTACTAAAAATTTAAATGAGGCAAAAAATGGTAATAACTTTAATACTGATTATGGTGGTTATCCTATAATTTGTATAAAATCAGCAGTTGGAGTATTGACTCCTGACAAAATAAAGAAAGGTAATGTTCCTGCATTATATCCTAGAGTTAGAAAACAAGTTAATGTTAATGAACTAAATGAAAATTTAGAAAATTATGTAAATAAAATTAGAGCAGGATTTTCTTATCAAACAGGTAAAGAATTTAGCTATTTAAAAGTCCCTCAAAATTGTAAAGTAGTAACAGGTGATAATTGGTATATCGTATTTGGAAATCAAGGAGTTCTTGATGGAAGTTATTTGCCAAATGATAAATATGCGAAAATGGAATTTGATAAATTTATGGAACAATTATTACCAAAACAACAAGATATAAGTGTTGAAGACCAAATAGCAATTCCTAAAAGATAAAAAGACAATCTAGTTTATAAATTTCTAGTATTGTCTTTTTCTTTTTGTATATCTTTATCAAAATTATTAATCTTTTCTTGTATGGATTCAGATTGTTTTCTAATAT
>CANQDN010000004.1 GCA_947593275.1 uncultured Bacilli bacterium | reverse complement strand
ATATAGGCTATGAAGATGATTATGTCTTTAATAAAGTTAAATATAACCCATATTCTATTATTTTAGTTGATGAAATCGAAAAAGCTCATCCTAGTGTTCTAAATTTATTTCTCCAAATCATGGATGAAGGCTTTATTCATGACTCTCATGGTGAATTAATTGATTTTTCTCATACTATGATTTTTATGACCTCCAATGCTTGCAAAAATAACACTATTGGTTTTGATGAATCTGAGTCTAAAGATTTAGATGAAACTTTTACTGAAGAATTTTTAGGTCGTTTTGATGATATTATCATCTTTAACCATTTAACTAAAGAAGATACCCTCAATTACTTAAAAGAAAAACTCGAAAACAATTCTTTAAATTATAATGAAATATTAAAAGAATTAAAATACGAAAAATATGGCTTTAGATATCTAAATAAAATAATTAAAAAATATCAAACAAAAATGAACACCTAAAACTGATTTAATGCTTAAAATCAGTTTTTTATAGTTAAAATCCTCAAAATAAGTATATTTAAGTTTTATGTTATATGTGCTATAATATAAAAAGAGGTGAAAAAAATGAAATAAACAATTTTACTATAAAAAAGCTAATTACTTGAAAAAATAAATTATATTTCTTTAAAATTTACGTTTATAAAATTCTTAGGAGGAAGAAATATGCGCAAAATAACCGATTTTATAGTGAAAGGAAGATATATATTTTTAGCTCTATTTATTATTATCGCTGGCTTTAGTTTATATTTATCTACTAAAGTAACCATAAATGATGACATAATGAAGTATCTTCCATCCACCTCAGAAACCAAAAAAGGTAAAGACATTATGGATGAAGAATTTATAGAAGAAGATTCATCAGTCCTTAATGTAATGTTTAAAAATTTAACAGACCAAGAAAAAGAAGAAACACTCCAAAAATTAACTCAAATTGAAGGAGTAAGTTCTGTAGATTATGAAAATACTGAAAAATATAATACTGAAAAATATACTTTATATGTATTAAACGTTAATGATTATGCAAATTCCGTTCGAGCTACCAACGTCTATAATTATGTTAAAGATAATTTTAAAGTCGCTGCAATGAGTGGCTCTATCTATGATGAAAATAAACCCATCTTACAATTATGGATAGTCATTTTAGCTATTTTTTGTGCTATGATTATTCTTATTATATTAAGTGATTCTTACGTTGAACCCTGGTTATATTTAATTTCTATTGGTATTGCTGTATTTATTAATAAAGGTACCAACCTAATATTTCCTAGTGTCTCATCTATAACCAATTCTATTGTAGCTATTTTACAATTAGCGTTATCAATGGATTATTCCATTATGTTATCTAATAGATTCAAACAAGAAAAAAAGAATCATTCCAATAAGATAGAAGCCATGAAAGAAGCTTTATATCATTCATTTATCTCCATTTCTAGTAGTTCTGTTACCACAATTGTTGGACTAATCGCTTTAGTGTTTATGAGTTTTACTATTGGAAAAGACTTAGGTTTTGTTCTAGCTAAAGGTGTTTTACTAAGCTTAATAAGTATATTCTTTTGCTTACCCGCTTTACTTTTAATATTTGATAATTTAATAACTAAAACGAAAAAGAAAGCACCCACATTTAATTTAACTAAACTAGGCAATTTTATCTACAAAACTAGAAACTTCCAAATAGTTTTCATTATTGTTCTATTTATTGCCTCTTATTTCTTAAAAGGAAGTATTGGCATTCTATTTACAGCATCCGAACAAGATAAAGTAGGAAAAATTTTTCCCGCTAATAACCAAGTAGCGATTGTCTATAACAATAAATATGAAGATTTAATAAAAGATTATTGTAAAAAATTAGAAACTAATACCCAAATAGATCAAGTATTATGTTATTCTAATACTCTTAATGAAAAACTAGCTTATAATGAATTAAATCAAAAATTTACTGATTTAGGTCAAGATACCCAAATCGATGATTATTTAATCAAAATAATATATTATAATTATTATAATCAAGAAGAAAATAATGAGATGACTTTAAAAGAATTTATAGATTTTATTAAAAAAGATATTTATTCTAATGAAAACTTTAGCAATTCTTTAAATCAACAGACCAAAAATAATATTAGTCTATTAGAAAATTTTTCTTCTAAAACTTTAATAAATAAAAAAAGAACCATTAAAAATATTGCTAATATATTAGGCATAAAAGAAGAAGAAGCCCAAAATATTTTAATTTATTATAATAGTCGTAATCTTTCTTTAAAAATGTCCTATAAAGATTTTACCAATTTTATGCTTAACGATGTAGCTAAAGATTCCAAATATAAAAATAAGTTAGATTCTAATACTATAACCAAGTTAAATCAATTACAAAATTTTACTAATTTAGAAAATATTAATAAAAAGATGGATTCCAAAGAACTATCTAATCTTTTCGGTATAGATGAAAACTTAATAGAAGATTTATTTTTATTTTATCGAACAACCCTTAAAAGTACTACTAAATTAACTTTAAATGACTTTGCTACTTTTGCCTTATCTTTAGCTAGTGAAGATATGTATAAAGATATGTTTGATAGTGCAACTAAAGAATCTTTACAATTATTAAAAACTTTAAGTGATGATAAATTTATTAAGACTAAATTACCAGTAGATAAAATGGGAGAGACTATAAATAGTTTAGGCTTAAATATTGATGATAATAAATTAGATCTTTTATATACATACTATACTGGCTCTAACACAGATACAAAATTAACTTTAAATGATTTTACATCTACCGCTTTAAATATGGCAAATAATGGATATCAAACTTATTTTAAAAAATATATAGACCAATTAAAAGTTTTAAAAAATTTAACATACGATGGTCAATTAACCAAAGAGGTTTTATATCAAACTTTTAATATTAATGAACAAACTTTAGGAGAAGACATATTTGAAAAATTAGATAGCGGCATTAAAACAGAAATGACACCATTAGAATTTGCAAATAAACTTCAAGATTTATTACAAATGCCTAATTTAGAATTAAGCGAAGACCAATTAGGAGCTTTAAATGCTAGTTTAAAGCAAGCTCAGTATTTTATAAATGATAAAACAGCTCATACACCTATGGAAATTGTTGATATTTTAAAGCAAGATAAAACAATTGTAAGTGTAGTATATGGCGTTTATGATAAAACCCATGGAAATACCCAAAATATGTCTATTAAAGACTTAATTAATTTCTTATATACCAATAAATCTAATCCCTTACTATCTTCAAGTCTTTCCTCTATATCTGATCTACTAGAATTAGCCCACACCATTGTTAATAATTCCCAAACTCTTTATAATTATAAAGAAATAAGCAACTTAACTCAAACTAGTTCTTCAAAATTAAAGAAAATCTTTGGCGTCTATGATTATAATAATAGTATAACCACTATGACTCCTAAAGATTTAGCGGATTTTATCTTAAATAATAAAGATGACGAACTTTTAAAAGATAAAATAACCAACCAAGATCTTGATGATTTAGTATTAGTAAATGAAGTAATGGATGGAACTATTACGGGCAAAAAATTCAGCTCCAATGAAATAAGTTCTTTATTTAATATAGATAATAATACTATAAGTTTATTGTTTAGCCTATATGATTCCAAATATCTTAAAACTAATGAAACTATTTCATTAAAAGACTATGTAGAATTTATTATTAAAGATGTAATGAATAATAAAGAATATTCTTCTAATTTTGATACTCAAAAAAGAACTAAACTAACTACTATTAATACTTTAATGAGTGATGCTTTAAAAGGAACAAAATATTCTCCAAAAGAGATCTATTCCCACTTAAATATTTTAAGTAATGACTTAGAAGAATCATTAATAGACTTAGTTTATATGTATTATGGCAGCACTCATGAATATAATGAATCTTGGAAAATGACTATTGAAGAATTTGTTACCTATTTAAATTCTGATATTATAACCGATAGTAGATTTAATGATTTTATAAATTCCGAAAAAAGAACTACTATAAAAGATTCTGAAAATACCGTTAATAAATCTAAAAAGCTAATAGTATCCGATAAATATTCCAGAGTCGTTTTAAATACTAAATACGCTTACGAAGATAAAGATACTTACAAATTTATTAATTCAATAAAAGATGAAGTCGGAAACAATGATGATATATATGTCGTAGGTAATTCTAAAATGGCCGTAGAAATGAATGAAACATTCAATAATGAATTAAACAAAATAACTTTATTAACCATGTTCTTTATATTTATTGTCGTAGCTATTTCCTTTAAAGATTTAATTATTCCTTTTGTTTTAGTTCTAATCATTCAAACTGCTGTATATTTAACTATGAGTGCTATATCTCTTACAGGAGGAACAGTATACTTTATATCTTTATTAATTGTCGAAGCAATACTTATGGGTGCCACAATAGATTATGCGATTGTCTATACTTCATATTACTTAGAATCAAGATTAACCATGAATGTAAAATCATCTGTTATAAATGCCTATAATAAATCAATTAATACTATTCTTAGTTCTTCATCTATCTTAATAATTGTAACTCTAATTGTCGCTGGATTTGCTTCTCTAATCGCTGCCAAAATATGTGAAACAATTTCCGAAGGGACATTTGTATCGGTAATCTTAATATTATTTGTCTTACCAGGTATTCTTGCTGCTTCTGATAAAATTATTTGCCGAAAAGGGTACTATCAAGAAAAAAAGAAATAACTAATAAAAAAATAGTCAGTATTTAAGATACTGGCTAATTTTTATTTTAAATGCTTAAAAATTTACCATCTTTTTTAATTTCCATTGAAGAAAATTGCCTAAAGTGGCAAAAATCTTCAATGAAATATTGTCAAAATTATAAGAATAGTATATAATTAATATTGAAGAAAAATGCCAAAAGTGGCAAAAATCTTCAAAAGGAGATAATATATATGAAAGAAATAAAAAGAGATATTTATTTAAATCGACTAATCAAAAGCAAAGAAAATGGCTTAATTAAAGTAATCACAGGTATTAGAAGATGTGGAAAGTCTTATTTATTAGACCCATTATTTAAAAATTATTTACTTGACAGTGGTGTAAAAGAAAATCATATCATTAAATTGGAGTTAGATAAAGAAGAAAACAGCAAATACCGCGATTCCCATGAATTAAATAATTATATAAAATCCCAAATAAAGGATAAAGACATGTATTATATTTTACTAGATGAAATACAATTAGTAAATGGTTTTGAATTTGTTTTAAACGGATTTTTATATGAAAAAAATCTTGATGTTTATGTAACAGGAAGTAATTCCAAATTTTTATCATCAGATATTATTACGGAATTTAGAGGCAGAGGCGATGAAATAAGAGTATTTCCCTTATCATTTTCTGAATATGTTCCCGCTTTTAATGGTGACAAACTAGAAGCTTGGAATGAATATGTATTATATGGTGGAATGCCTTTAATTTTATCTAAAAAGACTGATGAAGAAAAATCAAAATATTTAAAAGACTTATTTGATCAAACTTATATAAAAGATATAATTGAACGAAATAATATTCAAAGATTTGATATTATAGATTCAATAATAAATATTTTAGCGTCTTCAGTAGGCTCACTTACTAATTCTCAAAAAATATATAACACTTTTTTAAGTAATGGCGAAAAAGAAATTTCTTTAAATACTATAAATTCCTATATAAAATATATTGAAGATTCCTTTATTGTTAATAAATCTAATAGATATGATGTTAAAGGAAAAAAATACATTCTAACACCTCAAAAATACTATTTTTCTGATATTGGTCTCCGCAATGCTAAATTAAATTTTCGCCAACAAGAAGAAAATCATATAATGGAAAATATAATTTATAATGAACTCATAGTAAGAGGCTATAATGTTGATGTAGGTGTAGTTGAAATTAGAGATGAAAATAAAAATAGAAAACAATTAGAAGTTGATTTTGTCTGTAATTTAGGTAATAAAAGATATTATATCCAATCAGCATTAAATTTAGAAACAAGGGAAAAAACAATCCAAGAAGAACGTCCATTAATGAACATAAATGATAATTTTAAAAAAATAATTGTCGTAAAAGACTATATTAAACATTGGTATACCGAAGAAGGAATATTAGTTATTGGTATACAAGAATTTTTATTAAATCAAGATAGTTTAGACTTATAATTTTAACATATTAATTTAAGAATAGGAGTTAAAATGGAAGCAGTTAAAATAAAAAATATTAAAAAAATATATGGCTCAAAAGATAAAAAAGTAACCGCATTAAATAATATTACTAAAGAATTTGAATATGGTAAATTTTATTTAGTTACAGGTCATTCCGGAAGTGGCAAAACAACTTTATTGCGCATTTTAGGTCTAATAGATAACCCAACAGAAGGTGAAATAACTATTGATAATAAAAAAATAAGTAGTCTAAATACTAAAGAAAAATCTTTATTCAGGAATAATGAACTTGGCTTTATATTTCAAGAGTTTTATTTAGATAAATACCTAACCGCCATGGAAAATGTAACAATACCTATGCTCATAAATAAAAAATATAAAAATTATTCTGAAATAAAAGATAGAAGTATTAAATTATTAAAAAATGTTGGCTTAGAAAATAGAATAAAACATTTTCCTAAAGAACTTTCAGGAGGAGAACAACAAAGAGTAGCCATTGCCAGAGCTTTAGCAAATGATCCTAAAATAATTTTAGCGGACGAACCAACTGGTAATTTGGATATAGCAAATGAAGAATATGTATTTAGCATTTTAAAAGAAATGAGTAAACACGGCAAATGTATTATAATGGTAAGTCATAGTAAAGATGCTTTAAAATATGCCGATGAAGTATTAGAATTAAAGGAAGGTAATTTACTATGATTATGCCAAAATTTAAAATTGTTTTACATAAGTTTTTAAGAAATAAGCTTAATTATATTATATGCCTACTTATAGCTCTTTGCTTTAGCTTTTCAATTATAATAAACTCTCTATCATATTCAGCAAGAAAGTATTACGAAGATGACATTTTTAATTTTGTTTCCTATAGAGTGTTTTCGATAGTAAATCCGATTAATAGAAAAGACTTAATAAATACTCTTAATAATATGAATGAAATTGAAGGTGTATTTGATAGTTATGGTTATATGAGTCCGTGGGAACTACCTGAATTTAATAATTATTTTAAAGATAATAAAACACCTAATATGTGGCTATTAGGTATGATTGGTGATATAAAAATAATTGATAATTCTAAAATAAATTTATCTGAAGAAATGGAAATGGTTTGCCCAAATAATTACTTACCATATGAGAAAGATGGAAAACCTGTTGCAGATAAAAAAATAGATTTAACACCATATATTGGTAAATATATAAATTTTAGATATATTGACGAAAATAATCCCCAAGAATTTAAAATAAAACTAGTAGGTTTATATGATAATGATAAAATAAATAAAAATTATAATATGTGTTATATGAACTATAAAGCGTTAGAAAAAATTAACAAGGAAGTTTTGAATTTACCAAAAACAAATGTATATTATCAGTTGAAAAATATTGCTGATGAAGAAAAGGTAACAACTAAATTGCAAGAAATGGGTTATTATCCAGATCCTATTGTATTTTTAAATAGAATGCCAGCCTTAGAATCATTAGATTTATTAGTTTATATAAGCTATGGAATATTTTTTATTTCTTTATTTATAGTTTCTTGTATTATTTATTATAATATCTTAAAAAATAAAAAGAACTTTTTAATAAATAGAACATATGGTTATTCTTTTAAAAATAATTTAATAAATTCAATATTTGAATCTCTAATATTATTCTTTTTTAGCTTTTTATTTACAATTATCTTTAATTTAGTAATTTATAATATTATAAAAAGGATTATTCCTATATATTATCCTAGTTTTAAAAATATAACTATTATCATATCTCCAGTAGTATTTTTACAAGCTTTATTGTTTATTTTAATTTTATGCTTTTTACTAAATTTAATAAGTTTAATATTAAATCACCAAAAAAGTATTTATAATAATATAAATATGTGAAAGAGGAATATTATGTATAATTTAAAAAGAATAATTAGACAAAAAAGTAGTTGGATATTAATAACGATATTTATTGTTTTATTTATAATTTTGATCTTCCTTTTTAAATATTTATTTATAGTAGAAAATACTATTGAAGTTAATATATATGATAAACATAAAAATAGAGATATTATAATTTATGAAGATTATAATAAAGTAAAACAAGAATTAAGCGCTAAAGAAGATATTTTATATATTTTTAAAGATTATGAATCTCTTGAATTAAATAATAGTGAAATTGGCAATTTTAATATAACTCCTTTATTAAATGCTGAAATGCCCACTTTGATAAAAGGAACATATCCTAAAAAAGAAAATGAAATATTACTTCCCAATTTAAATTTTATAAATGGTAAAAAAGCCTATTTAACCTCTTATCTTGGAAAAAACATAACTTTGACTTTAAATAATGAAAAAACTCTTACTTTTACCATAACAGGCATTTATGATTCCCAAAATATTCATTCAATAATTTACAATTTAGAAAATATTAATTATCTATGTGAAAAACTCCCATCATATATTTACACAGGTTATACTAGAGTAATTATTAATCATTATAAAAATTATGAAAAATTAAAAGAAAATGTGGATTTAGAATTATCATTATATGATAGATCTGGATTAGATGAAATAGAAATATATAATTCTTTATTTAAATTAGTATTGCTCATTGTTATAATTATGATAATTTTTACTCTAAGCATTTTAATAATTATATCTAGCATCATGTTTAATAACTCTAAAGAACAAAGATTTATAGAGTTTACAGAAGGCTATAGTGAAAAAAATATATCTATTAATTATATTGATTATTATATTAAAATTATGGTTATAAGTTTCATTATTTCCATTCTATCTTACATTTTGTTAACTAAAATATATAAATATTTTATAGTTACCGATAATTTAGTTTTAAATACTCTATTCACTTTAAATATAAATAATTTATTTTTACTTCCCATAATTATAATTATCTTAACAATTAGTGTTATATTATATATTTACATATATTTTAAAGTTAAGTTAAGTATAAAAAAAATTTAATAATAAAAGCCAACCTCACTCAAAAAGCGTTGGCTTATATTTATTTAATTAGTTTATTTTCTAAATAAACCACCAATTTATAAATAATAAAAGAAATAATAATGAGAATTATAATCCCACTCATAACAATATTTAGATTAAATATTTGAGTACCATATATAATTAAATAACCAATACCTTTTCTACTTACTAAAAACTCTCCCATAATAACTCCAATTAAAGTCATCGAAATATTTAATTTTAAACTCGAAATAATCGTCTTATATGAAGCGGGAATAGTTAACTTAAAAAGAGTCGTAAGTCTTGATGCTTTGAATGTTTTAAAAAGCTTTATTAAATCCGGATCTATATTATTAAACCCATTATAAATACACATTACCCCAACAATTAAATTAATAAGTAAAGCCATCACAATTATCGAATTAGTATTAGCGCCCGCTATAATAATTATTAAAGGTCCAAGTGCCACTTTAGGAAGACTATTAAGCATCGTAAGATAAGGATCAATTACTTTATTTAAAGTTTTAAATTCATATAAAATAATTGCAATAATAAAACTAAGAGTTATACCTAAAATAAAGGCAATAAATATCTCATATAACGTCGTAAAAATATGTTCCACTAAATTATAATTTAAAAACAAATTTTTAATTGTTTTTATAATATTAGAAGGGGAAGAAAACAAAAAGGGATTAATAATCTTATATTTACTTAATAACTCCCAACTAACTAAAAAGATCACTAAAATAAGCAACTGTAAACCATATATTTTAATTTTTTCTCTTTTTAATTTTTTTAAATATAAAATATATTCTTTACTCTTCATATTACTTCAGATCCTTCCAAAATAAATCATAATACTTAGCAAAATTTTTATCTTTTCGATTTTGCGTAGGACTTAAATTCTTTTCTCTTTTTATTTGATAAGTATTTTTAACCACACAAGGCCTTTTAGTTAAAACAATAACTCGATCACTTAAACTAATCGCACTAGATAAATCATGCGTAACCATTATCGCCGTTTTATGTTCATTTTTAATGATTCTATATATATCATCACTAACTTTTAAAGCCGATTGATAATCAAGTTTACTAAAAGGTTCATCAAGTATTAAAATATCCGGTTTTAAAGCAAGCGTTCTAATTAATGCGACTCTCTGTCTCATTCCTCCAGATAATTCCTGAGGATATTTATCTTTAAACTCACTTAAACCATAAGTATTTAATAAACGATCAACATATTCTAAATTTTCCTTAGTTTTACTCTTAGTTATTTCTAAACCTAAAATAACATTTTCCCAAATTGTTTTCCAAGAAAGCATCGAATCACTTTGTAACATATAACCAAATTTTAAAGGCTTTAAATAAGTAACAGTACCATTAGTTAATTGATCCATATTAGTTAATATATTTAATAAAGTAGTTTTCCCACACCCCGAAGGCCCAATTATTGATAAAAATTCTCCCTCATAAACATCAAATGTTAAGTTTTTAATCGCTAAAGTTTCACACTGCTTAGAATAATATTTTTTCTCTAAATTATTAATACATAAAAGTTTATTCATACAAATTATTTATGAGCTTATTATAAGGAACTTTATCTTTAATAAGCTTATTTTCAAGTAATAAATTTTCTAAGTTAGTAAAACTTGTCTCACTTATAAATGGATTATCTAGCCAAGAATCAGCTTTTTTATAATTATCAATTATATCTTCTATATTATTTAAAGAAGTATCTGGAAACTGTGGCAAAATCGTTTTAGCAACTGTCTCATTTGAATTATTTTGAATAAATTCTAAACCTTTATTTATAGCTTCCGTAAACTTCTTTAATAAATCTTTATTTTGCTCTAAATAACTTTTTCTCGCATAAAAAGCTGTATAAGGCACTTCTCCTGATAATTTACCAATTGATTCTACAATACACCCTTGATTTAAAGATACAATACTAGTCGCAGTTGGTTCAAATAAATTAACATAATCTCCAACTCCTCCAATAAAAGTCCCTGATAAAGCGGCAAAATCAACAGCATAATTAATATTTATTTTATTTATATCTATATTACTATTTTTCATGGCATTTAAATAATTTAACGCCGGCATACCACCTTTTCTTCCAACCAATATTTCTTTCCCATATAAATCCTCTAATTTAAATTCTTTATCACAACTCCGACTTACAATAAATTGTCCATCTCTTTTAGTTAACCCAGCAAAAGTAACCAAATAATCTTCTTCACCACCAGCATAAACATATATAGCCGATTCTGTCCCTGCAAAACCAACATCCACACTGTTAGATAAAACAGCCGCACTTACTTTATCTGCCCCTGGTGTTAAAATAACTTCTAAATCTATTCCTAAATCTTTAAAATAACCATTTTCTATCGCAATATATAATGGAGCATAAAAAACACTATGTGTAACTTCCGCTAATTTAACTTTAGTTAATTCTTCTTTATTATCTTTTTGATTAAACTTTAATACCGTAAGTAAAACTCCCATAATAATAATTAAAACTATTAAAAATGTAATAATTTTCTTTTTCAATTTTTTTCCTCCTTATTACAATTTATTATATTCAATATTCCTAAATCTGCTTATATCATTTTAATTTTCATCAAAAATCGTTTAAAAAAGTCGAAATTATTTATTTTGCCTTTACATTTAAATTTAGCTTTGTTATAATATTTAATAGAATAAAGGAGTGTTGGTTATGAAATCATCAACATTAGAAGTTACAAGACTTCTTGATAAACTATATAACTTACGCGGAAGCGATAGTGTGGTATTTAAAGAAATGGAAGCTTTACAAAAGGAAGCCGAAGAAACTAGGGATCGTACAACTAACGAAAAAAGTGCTTTACAAGAAAAAATCGCTGGTCTAGAGCAAGATAGTAAAGAATTATCTGAACAAGGAAAGAAACTAAATCAAGTTTTAAGTGGCATTGATAAAAATGAATTTGCTACTGTTATTAATCGCCTTGAAATTGATTTTGACCCTGAAGCTTTAGTTGCAAAACTTGATAAAGCCTTACCTGAAACCATCGATAGAGTTAATGAAGAAATAAAATCAAGTGAAGAAAAACTAGTTAAAGTTGAAGAAGAAATGAGTAGTGCTATAACGACTATTGAAGAAATAGGCATAAGAAAAGATAGCGCTATAGAAGCTCAAGAAAAACTAAATGAATATTTTGAACTAGCTTTAGCGGGTAATATTAATATCACCAGAGATTCTATTACTGAACTCTTAAAACAATTTGATTTTAGTGAAGAAGAAACAAGAGAAGCTGCCAAAATTTTAATGTTCCCTGAAGATGCTTTATTTGAATATGATAAAAGACTTAAAAATAGTGAAAAGAAGTCTATTAGTGATGTTTTAAAAGAAGCTAAAAACCAAGAGGTTGAAACTTTAGAAACTGAAAACTTAGAAGAAAAACCTTTAATTAGTGAAATAAAAGTTGAAGAAACACCTTTAAATACCGAAGAAAAAACAAGTGATAATCCTGCACTTGAAAAAGAAGAAAAACCATTTGATAGAGAAGATTTAATGGATTTATTTAATGAAATAGGCTTAGATTATTTAGATTATACAACTAGTGATTTAGAAGAAATATTAAAGAATTTTAATGAAAAAGTTATCCGAAGAAATGTTGCAATATTTAAAAATAATGATCTAAGTTTAGATATATTTGTAGATCATATTAGTTTATTATATGATAAAGAATTAGAAGCTAAAGTAGATAGACTTCTTAGGATCGGTAAAAGTGCTTTAGATATTTATCTAAATCCTTCTGTTTTAACGAAGTATGATTATCGCAATTTAGATAAAGCAATTATCCTTTTACAAAATAGTGGGTTAGATCCCAAGAAAGTGCCATTAATGGCTTATTAGGAGGGTTAAAATGAAATTTACTTTTAAAGATGGAACAAGCTTTATTTTAGAAGAAGGAGTACAGATTGAAAAATTTTTAGCAAATCTAGCCATGGCCCCAAATGCTAGTGAGATTAAAGAATTATTCGAAAAAAGTGGCTATAATTTAGATGTAGTCCCAGGCGAATTCCTCAAAATATGTACTTTAAATGAAAAAGAAAGACAAGAACTAAAAGAAGTTTTAGAAAGTATTGAAAGCTTAGGCTTAAAAGAAGTATTTAATGCTAACTTAAGAGTTATCGTATTTAAAAAAACATTCTTAGAGCGAGTTAAATGGTGTTTAAATAATAACATTCCTTTCTTAAATAGTGATAATTCCTTTGTAAGTATGCTTAATACTGCTGCATCTTTTGCAGAATATACATCTAAAAAACCAATTAGTGAAATAAATAACCAAGAAAGCGTAGTAAATCCTGAAATAGCACCACTAATAACTGATCCTGAAGATATTACAGTTCGTAATGCTATAATTAAAACTCTTGGTGAAATAAATATGACTAATCAAAACGAAGATTTATCTTTTATAATTACGAGTATTATAGCAAATCTAGATAGTGTCATTGCAAGTGATAATAAGATGTATAATACCATTGGGGAAAAACATTTAATAATGAATGCTATAAAAGGTGTTAATCTAACTCCAGAGATGCAAGAACTTTTAAACACCAAAATATTAGTATCATTTAACGATGCTGAATTAGGAGTTGAAAGGGGAGCTGTTGCATGAAATTCTTAGAAAAATTTGGATTTGAAAAGAAAGATATTGAATCTTTAAAAGAAAATTCTACTAACAGTTTAATTAAAGAATTAGAAGCCCATAAAAAATTAGTATCTCAAAATCTAAATTATTTAAAAGTTTTAGGAGTTACTAATTTATCAGAAATATTTATTAATTATCATGATATGTTTTTAATGGATAATAGTAATTTTGTGGCTATATTTAATAAATATGAGCCCAAAAGTCTAATTGAAAAGTTAGCTAAAGATGTTCGAATAATGGAATATTTATAAGAGCATTTTTCTTTTTAATATTGCAATATAAGTTTAAATTTGATAGAATAAAGTAGTAGTTTAAAAATAGGAGGAGAGTTTATGGCTCTATTTAAAGGACTTTTTAAAGATTCTGACGATGAAGAAATAATGGGCTCAGAAGACGAGTTTTATAATATAAATGAAAGTGAAGCTTTAGCGGAAGCAGATAAATCTGGGAATAAAATGATTTTATTAGAACCTAGAGCGTATTCAGAATCCCAACAAATCGCTGATCATTTAAAGAATCGTAATAGTGTTGTTGTTAATTTAAAAAGAGTAACATCTGATCAAGCCAAAAGAATAATTGACTTTCTAAGTGGCTGTATCTATGCGATTGGGGGAACAATGCAAAAAATAGGAGTAGGAATTTATCTATGTACCCCTAAAAATGTTAATGTTCAAGGTAAAATTTCCGATGAAGCTGAGAAGAATAAGGCCGAAGTAGAAGAAGAATGGTAAAATAAAATAATAATTAGTTTTGAGGTGAAGCATAATGCGCAAATTTAATTCTAGCTTTAATGGTTATAGCAAAATTGAAGTTAATAATTTTGTTAATGAAGTGACGGAAGAATACGAAAAAATGTTAGATAAATTAAAAAAACAAGATGCTGATATTCTTAGTTTAAAAAAAGAGCTAGAAAAATATAAAAATATGGAAAATACATTAAACCGAGCAATTATGGTCGCTGAAGATGCCTCAAATCAAATAAAAAAAGTCGCAAGAGATGAAGCTAAAGGAGTAATAGAAGACGCTAAAAGAAATGCCTCAAGAATCGTTAATGATGCTCTTTTAAAAGCTAATAAAGTCGAACAAGATGCTGATCTTTTAAAAAGAAGAGTTGTTATATTTAAAAGAAGACTTAGAAGTGTTGTTGATGAACAAATCGAATTTATTGATAGTATAAATGAAGATTATTAAAAAAATGGCAAGTTATTACTTGCTTCTTTTATTTAAAAAAAAAGAAGCTGCCCCCTGAAGACAGCTTCAAAAAGAATAAAAAGGGGTTGACTAGTGTGATACTAGCACCAATTCGCCTGTTAAGTGAATTGGTAATTGCTATATTAAATGATAAAAGGTTTTTTGTCAACACTTTTCTTAATTTTTTTATAAAATTTTTTTAAATAATTTACAAAGGTGAATTAGTTTGTTAAAATTGTAATGTAGGTGATAGAAATGGTCTTAAAAAAACCTTATGCTTTTATAATTAAACATTTTAGAGCAATCCATTTATTGCTTTTAATACCCATGTTTTATATTCTTCTTAAAACTGGTAATATAGTGGGCTTTTTTAGAGATTATTGCGCTAATGGCTTTATAATTAGATCTAGTGAAGTTCTATCAAGCCTAACTAGTAATTACATAAATATTTTTATGTATATAGCCCTGATCGTTGTTTTAGGTGTCTATAGTACTTTATCCATCGTCCTCCAATTAAAAGAAAAACCTACTAAATTTTATAATATAAGTGTTTTATATTACATCCTATTACTAGCTCTTCTTACCGCCTCTTTTGCCACTTTTAACATGATTGAAAATGATACAATGCAAAATACTATTGCTCTTATTATACGAGATATAAGTATCATAGTCTATTATAGTGAATTTATCTTTATTGCTCTTACATTTATAAGAGGTATTGGTTTCAACATTAAACAATTTAATTTTAAAAATGATCTTGCTGATTTACAAATTAGTGAAGAAGATAGTGAAGAATTTGAATTTTTAGTTGGTAAAGACTCTTATGTTGTAAAACGAAATATAAGGCGTTTTTTCCGCGAATTAAAATATTATTATAAAGAAAACAAATTTATTTTTACCATTATATTTATAGTTATCTTCTTAATTCTCGCTAATATAATATATACTAATAGGGCGGTTTATCAAAAAGTATATAAAGAAAATGAGAGTCTATCCTTTGGTAATCTTAATTTAACCGTTTTAGATAGCTATATAACTAACTTAGATTTAAATGGCAAAACAATAAATAAAGATAAAACCTATTTAGTTTTAAAAATAAAAATTCATAATCGCTACCGTGAAGATCAAAGTTTCAACTTCCAAAATGTCCAATTTGTCACTAAAAACACTTCCATTTCTCCCAACTTAAATTTAGGCATTTATTTTCAAGATTTAGGAAACCCTTATACAGGCGCTAATATTAAAGGAAATACAGACTATTCTTATATTTTAGTTTATGAATTAAATAAAGACTTATTAAATAAAAAATATAAAATAGAAGCATTCTCTGGCTTTAATAATTCTAAAAAAAATTCTGGCCTTATAACTAAAAAAATAAACGTAAAACCTAGTACTATTAATAATAATATAAGCGAAACTAATATTAATGCTGGAACTATTGCTAATCTTGGAAAAACCAATTTAAATAATTCTAGTATCGCTATAACAAAATATGAACTAACAAATAATTTCTCTTATACTTATTCTTATTGCTTAAAATCTGATTGTTATAATCTAACTGGAGGAGTAAATCTCTCAACTAGTGAACTAGATCGCTTAACTTTTATGGTATTAGACTATAATTTAGTTTTAGATGAAAAATCTAATTATATGTATTCAAATAAAGATTATAAAACCTTTTTTGAAGACTTTGGTGAAATTAAATATGTACTTAATAATAAAACTTATACCAGTGATATAGTAGTCTCAAATCCTGCAAATTATAGTGATCGTTTAATCCTAAAAATAAATAGAAATATCAGTAATGCTAGTGAAATATATGTTGTAATCACAATTCGTAATGTTCGTTATAATATTAAGCTTAAGTAATTGACTTTTTTAGATTTATTTGTTATTATAGCCATATCTTTTAGGGAATATGTGGGAGAAAAATCTATGTTTGAGTTGTTATTAAGAGAATTATTAAAAGGTGGTTTTACCGAAAGTGATATTGAACTAATAAAAAAAGCTCATGATTATGCTTGCTTAAAACACGCTGGTATATTCCGCGATAGTGGTGAACCTTATATAACTCATCCTGAACATGTTGCCTACATTCTTTATTCTGATCTTCATTTAAGAGATGTAAATAGCCTTTGTGCCGCTTTACTTCATGATACTATCGAAGATACTGATACTACCTATGAAGATTTAGTTAACCTTTTTAATAAAGATATAGCTAACTTAGTTTTAGGAGTTACTAATATTAAAAACATTAACTTTGCCAATAAAACTGAAAAAGAAATCGCCAACATAGTATCTTTACTTAAAGCGGCCATGCGTGATTATCGAGTAATATCCATAAGAGTCGCTGATCGTCTTCATAATATGCTTACTATAAGCACTAAAAAAGGACCCGCTAAAAGAAAAGCTAAAAGCATCGAAACTCTTCAAGTAATCGCTCCAATCGCTGATAAAATTGGAGCCTATGAAGCTAAAAGAAAACTAGAAGATCTCGCTTTTGAACAAATATCTCCTCGAAAATTTGCCTTTATGAAAGATCAATTAGAACAATATGAATTAAGACATCTTCAAGAATTAGAAGATATCTTTACTACTGTTAATACTGATTTAAGTAAAAATGGAATATATACTGATATGCGTATTAGATATAAAAATATATATGCTATTTGTAAAGAATTAAAAAGAAAACAAAAACTAGCCTCTATTCACGATTTAATTTTCTATCAAGTCGAAACTGAAAATACCGAAGATTGTTATAAAGCTTTAATGTTAATCCATCAAAGATATAAAGCTTTAAACGCGGGCTTTTTTAGAGATTATATATCTAGTGCTAAACCTAATGGTTATCAAGCTTTACACACCACTGTAAATGGTTTTACTAATCATTTAGTCCAATTTCAAATCTGTACTAAAAAAATGGCTTTACTTAATAAATATGGTTTTGCAGTCTTAAAAGACTTATATAAAAATAAAACTCAAGAAGAAATTCAAGCTTATTTAATTCAAAATGATTCTTTCATGCGTTCTTTAGATGATATTGATCGTTTACATTTAAGTAAAAACGAAGAATTATATAAACAATTTTCTGATGAAATATTTAAAGAACAAGTAGAAGTATCCTCAAGAGATGGTATACTTTATAATTTACCTAAAGGAGCCACTGTTTTAGATTTTGCTTATAAAATCCATAGTGAAATTGGTGATAAAGCAACTAAAGCTATAGTAAATAATAAAGAAGTACCAATTACCTATGTATTAAAAAATGGGGATAATGTCCGAGTTTTAGTTGATGAAAATCAAATATGTCAAAATGAAGACGCTTTAAACTATGTAGTAACGGGAACAGCCAAACGCGCTATTAAAGAATCTCTTTCTCGCAAAGAAAAGGGCATAACTAAAACAAGAACTAAATAAACATTTACATACACTTAAGTGTTTTTTTATATTGCTATTTTCTAAATTATGTTATATAATTAGTACGTATAATAAGCAATACATAAAATAATGCAAAAAAGGAACGTAGTAGTTGTATTATTTAAATAAGTAAAGGAAGAATCGTAATGAAAAAATTAATAGTATGTATAAGTTTAATAGGATTTATAGGATTATTCTATCTATTTAATAATGAAGAATATTCTAATAAAATCGCTGTTATGATTGAAAAAAATGGAACATATGAAGAAAGTAATAAAATCCCAACAAAAGGATATGAATTAAATAAAGAAAAAAGTATATGTAGTAATGTTGAAGATATATCATATAGTAATAATAAATTAACTTTAAGTAATTTAAGTAAAGATAAAACAAGCTGTTATTTATATTTTGATGAAACTAAAAGTGGAAAAGTCTTAAAAGAATTAGGATTAGAATCTAATGGAGAAACTAATAATTTTGATGGTACTGCTTGTGGTGATAGTAGTTGTACTTATCAAGAAAATGGTGTATATGAAGTAGAGGATGACTTTGGAACAAGTTATTACTTTAGGGGTACAATAGATAATAACTGGGTGAAGTTTGGAAAAGATAGTGAAGGCAAAGATATATGGTGGCGAATCATTCGGATAAATGGGGATGGAACTATAAGACTTATATATGTTGGAACAGGAGATAATGTACCTGATGTGAATGAAGATGCGACAGATGTGATAACAAACCAAAATTTTAATGCAGGTACTAATGATAATATGTATGTAGGTTATGAATATCAAAGTGGTCAAGTTCATGGAAATGGTACAAAAAGTAATGCATTAACGCAATTAAATACATGGTTTAGCACAAATTTAGCAGATGAATTTGCCGAAGGAAATGGAAGAATAGATAAAAATGCCGGATTTTGCAATGATAGGTCAAATTCTACAAATAAATCTGCGTCATGGTTAGAAAAAATGATAGATACTGGAGGAGCAGGGGGCACTACAACCTATTATGGAGCATATTTAAGATTAGCAAATGGTTTAAAATTGCCAACATTAAAATGCAGTACAAACGATCATAAAGATCAAGATTATTTTACATATACAGGAGCAACTGGAATAAAACAAAATAGAACAAGTGCTACAATAACTGGAACAAAAAGTTTAGATTATCCAGTAGGTCTAATAACTGCCGATGAAGTAGCTTTTTTAGGTGGAGTATGGAACGTAAATAATACAGGCTATTGGTTATATACTGGTAAAGAATATTGGACAATGTCTCCATCTGCTGCTACTGTTGCTAGTGTGGTCCGCGTGAATTCTAGTGGTAGTTTCCTTAGTTGGAACAATGTGTTCAATTCGTCTGGTTTGCGCCCAGTAATCAATCTAAAAGCAGATACTCAATTTACAGGTCATGGTGTAGCAGATGATCCATATGTAGTAAAGGAGGCAAACTAATATGCAAAATAAAAATAAAAAATTAACCATATTAGTTGCAGTTCTTCTTCTCGGAATTGGCTCAACTTTTGCTTACTTTCTCGGTAAAACAGTATTTTCAGGCGCAGGTGCCACAACTAGTGCTACTACTGCCACAATAAATAATTCAACATTGGTATTAGAGGGAGAAATAGAATTTAATGATCCAAATATGTATCCCGGCCATGAAACTATTTCTAAAATAAAAGCAACCGCAACAGGCCAAGATGAACTAATTATTTATAACTTAACTTGGAGGGGATCTAACGCTTTAAATACACCTCTTGAATTTACCGCCTATAGAGTTGAAACTGCTCCTGAAGAGGAAATAACTATTAATTGTGAAGTAAAAACCGAAATAAAAGATGGCACTCAACATTTAAGCGAAGAATGCACCAAAAATAATGCCAATGTCTTAACTAACATAGTAGGTAAAGGCACCATCCCAAGTAACAAAGATCAACAAACAATAAATCTAAGTTTAAATGAATTTATCACCGCCACCGAAAATGGCACATCTATCTATTACTATGTAGTCTTAAAATATCCCAATGAAGAAAAAGACCAATATGTACTTGATAAAAATGGCAACTTTGATGGTACTTTAGAAGCTGTTTTAAGTGATACCGAAGCTGATGTAAACATTGTCGGTGTATACCTAAATGATAAACCCATAAAAGAAATCCCTAAAGATAGTAATTATACCTTTGATTCTACAAAAAGCAGCTGTGATAAAAATGCAACTTTAGAATGGAACTCCGAAGATTCAACCTTAACCATAAATAATTTAACTGAAAGTGGTACAAACTGTAAATTATATTTTAAATCTAATGAATAAAATAAAGGTTATTTAAAGAACTTTTTTCTTGCTAAAAATCGATAAACAAATATATATATCTTGATAATTATTTGAATTTAAAGTATAATTATTTTAAAGAATAGGTGGAGACTATGAGGAAGATTATCGCGAGTCTAGATATAGGAACAAGTTCTATCAAATTAATCGTTGGAGAGTATATAAAAAATACTCTTAATGTTCTTTGTGTTTCCGAAAAACAAAGTAAAGGCATCAAAAAAGGTTTAATCGCCAACAAAGATGACTTAATTCCTGTATTAAAAGAAGTCTTTCATAAAGCTGAAGAAATGCTCGGAATAAAAGTAAAAGAAGTCGTTTTAGCCATACCTGCCTATTATACCGAAATTGAAATAAGCGAAGGTAGCAGTACTATCACGAGCGAAGAGCATGTAATTGGCTATCAAGATTTAATTAGAACTATGCAAGCCTGCAGTTACAACAAAATAAATGAAGACATGGAACTTGTAAGTGTAATACCCACCCGTTATAAAGTTGATGACGAAATAGTCCGCAATCCTATAAATATGATAGGAAATAAACTATCCATGAAATCTGTTTTAATAACTACTCCCAAAATAAATGTTAATCCTTTTATTAAAGTTTTAGATAATATAGGCGTAAAAGTCTTAGATATAGCCGTAACTCCTCTAGGAGACTTTGAAACAGTCAAAACAAAAGAAATGCTTACAACTCTAGGAGCTCTAATTAACATCGGTGAAGAAACAACAACTGTCTCAATCTTTAATAAAGGCATTCTAGCAGCGACCGAAGTAATTGAACTAGGTGGCTCTAGCATCGATAATGATATTGCCTACATTTATAAAATAACCAAAAAAGATGCTCGTGATTTAAAAAATAATATTGGTCTTGCTAGCCCTGAAATGGCCCTAGCCGATGAAAAAGTAAGTCTAACTGATCGCATGGGTGAAAGTATTACTATTAATCAAAAAGATTTAAGTGAAATAATTGAAAGTCGTCTCGAAGAAATCTTAGAACTATCTAAAAAGCAAATGAATTTATTAACTAAAAGAAATATTGAGTATGTTGTAGTAACTGGTGGTACAACAGAAATAGGAGATTTTAATATTTTGCTTGATAAAGTCTTTACTAAATCCCATATTCTTGGTAAAATAGATATTGTAGGTGTTAGGAATAATAAGTTTAGCACTAGTATAGGAACTATTATTTATTATAATGGTCGTTTAAAATTAAAAAATAAAGAGTATTCCGTATTTAATTTAGATGATTTAGAAGCTCTTAGTGGGGTTACTAAAAAAGTAAATATAAATGAAAATTCAATTTTAGGGAAATTGTTTGGATATTTTTTTGATAGTTAAGGAGAGTGGCATATGAACGGTTTACAAATGGATCAAATAGCGAAAATTAAAGTTGTAGGCGTCGGAGGCGGCGGAAATAACGCAGTTAATCGCATGATTGAAGAAGGAGTAAAAGGTGTTGAATTTATTGTTGTAAATACTGATTTACAAGTACTTAATGCATCACCATGTGAAAATAAAGTTCAAATTGGAGCAACAATTACAGAAGGACTAGGCGCAGGTGCTAATCCTGAAATAGGCCGAGCTGCTGCAATTGAATCTAAAGCTGATTTAGAGGAAGTAATTAAAGGTGCTGACATGGTCTTTGTTGCGTGTGGAATGGGCGGAGGAACTGGAACTGGCGCGGCTCCGGTTATCGCTGAAATAGCAAGAATCAGGTG
>CANQDN010000003.1 GCA_947593275.1 uncultured Bacilli bacterium | reverse complement strand
GTTTATAATTTTTATTTATGGTTGTTTGCATATCATCGATCGCTGTATTACCAGTGACGTATATTTTATTTTCGGGAATATTTTCTTTAAGTAAGTTTTCTTTACTATCGGTAGTTGGAGCAAAATACATGTCAGTTAGGCAGTCAACCATTTGGCGATTCATTTCTTCAGGATATGGGGAATATTTGTTGTTAGTTCTTAGGCCCGCTTCGACATGACCGATTGCGACTTGATTATAAAAAGCTGCGAGAGCTCCGGCAAAAGTTGTGGTAGTATCACCATGAACTAAGACTATATTTGGTTTACATTCTTTAATAACTTTTTCTAGGCCTTCTAAAGCTTTAGTAGTTATTTCACCTAGAGTTTGGCCTTGTTTCATGATATTTAAGTCATAATCAGGTTTTATATTAAAGGTTTTTAAAACTTGATCTAACATTTCCCGATGTTGGGCTGTTACACAAACTATGCTTTCTATTTCTTTTCTTTTTTCTAATTCTTTTACTAAAGGGGCCATTTTTATAGCCTCAGGTCTTGTTCCAAATACTGTTAATACTTTGATCATATTATACCTCCTAATCTTTAAGTATTTTTATTTGAATATTATAATTTTCAAAATCACTATTTTCAATATATTTATCGGCACTTATGGCATTTATGCCTTTTTCTTTAAAATATTCTAAATAGGAATAATCCCATTTTTTTAAATCATCAAAGCACCAAAACATAATATTTTTACCTTTTAAAGTAGCAATATAATCCATGGTTTTCCTAGATTTATTTATTTGACTATCGTAAACAGATTTTCCCACATTAAAAACGTTTAGAATAATTAGAAATGATAAAAGGCACGCTACAATATTCATTTTTTTATTATTGGAATATAAATAATAAATAGCGATTAAAATAGGTATAATCCATAAAATAGAATAATATCTTCCCCACCATGATTCATTAAATATAATAGCAATTAATAGAATATATAAACAGGAAGAGAAAATTGTTTTCTTTAATAGATTTTTATCTTTTTTTATTAAAACTTTAGAAAATAATAATATACTAATAATAACTATTAGAATGATTGTAGAAAATAATGGGCCAAAAGCTCCAATTCTAGTGTCAAAATTAATATTTTGATAATCATTCCAATCAATTACGAAAGGAACTTGTAATTTTGTATCTAAAAAGTTAGTGGAATTACTGGTTCTGGAAAAATTGACAATTAATAATTTTTCTAAATTATTCTTAGATCTAATTGATTCGGGAACATTAGCTCCCATTACTTCAATTTTTTCAGAACCTAAAATTGGATAAAAAATATTATGGCCATGAATTACATTGGTAATAAAAGGATTAATACCGATAAAAAATGCTAATAATAAACCACTAAAACCAGTTATAAACATTTTTTTAAACCATGAAAAATTAAATTTTTTATTCTTTATTAAAATAAGCATTTCTACCATTACATAAAAGCCAAAGAAAGAGGCAGCAAAGAACAAACCTGTTAGTTTTGTATTAACCATTAATGCTATTAAACATGCTATTAGAATGGAAAAATCTAGATTGTTAAAATCCTTTTGTTTTAAATAATAAAGCATAAAGAGTAAACAATAAAAAATTGTATATAATCCTAAAGTTGAGTCAATATAATTAGAAAATATTTGAGATAGAACAATAGGATTAAAGCCAATAGTTAGAGATAAAACAATAATTATTAGCCAATGAATCTTTTTTTTGGCATACTCTCCAAAAATTTTTAGGGCTAAAAAGGATACGGCAAAGGCTACTAGAGTGGATATGATTTTTGTTGTATTTAAATTATTAAATAGAGCTAATACAGTTGCACCAAATCCCCATATACTTTTATTCGCATATGAATCAATATAAACATCACCAAATTGTCCAGAATTAATATATTCATAGATAGGATTCCATCCTTCTTTTAAACGGATAATTGCTATGGAATGATACCAAGCTCCATCATATGAAACATCTAAAAACATATTAACAATTCCTAAAGATATAATAAAAATTAAGATAAAGGTTATTAAAGAAATGATATAATCTTTAAGTCTAATTTTTATTATTTTACATTGAATTAAATAATTAATAAAAGAACTTAATATAAAAGCTAAAGGTAAATGAAATGGAGTAATTGAAATTTTTACTAACCAACCTAAAGTATTTATTATATTAACAGTTACAATTAATAAAATTATTTCGACAGCAACACTAAAACAAATATCTAAAACATTTTTCTTTTGCATCTTACTCACTCCTTTTTTGAATATAAATTATATAAGCTAGTAAAGTGAGAAGAGAAATATTAATAGAAATACCATAAAACTTTGAACCAGTATAATTTACAGTATAATTATTATTTTTATTAATAGTTAATTCGACAAAGCCATTAGGACTTTCTTTAATATTTTTAATTCCTGGATCAATGCAACTATAACCATAGTAATATAATAATGGTAATTCTAAAACCATTTCTTCACTATCTAGAGTAGCATTAAATTTTATATAAGGAGCTTTATAATATTCTATATCGACAGTTCCTTTGCCTTTAAGAATTTTTATATCTTCGCTTCTATTTAAATAATAATCATAATTATTAATTACTTTAGTTGGTAAATAATCATTAACAGCGCCAATTCCCATAGTGCTTACATCAACATCATTGGTAGTAAATGAGGTTACTTTCTCTAAATTTAGCATTTCTAAAGAACTAGCAGTGACTAAAATTATTAAACCTATACTTAAATAATTTTTATATTCTTCTTTAATATCTAATAAACATAATATAGCAAATGGACTTAAGAAAAAATCAACTAACAATAAAAGTCGCCATGGAAACTGGATATATAACATAATATTGGGCATTTTAGACCATGGGAATAAATCAGTAGTCATAAATAATGCTATAGATCCAATAATTAAAAAATCTAAAAATATTTTTTTATTGGGTAACTTACAATCTTTATATTTAAAAATGCTAAAAATTATTAGAAAAATCATGGGTATTAAAATGAAAAATTGGATACCATCAGGGCTTTTACTATTATTAAAAGGAAGTAAACTAAATAAGCTTAAAGCATAATTAAATACACTTTGGCCACTAAAAGTAGAAGCACCATTAAAGATATTAATATCGGCATATATTTTTTGCTCTATAATAGGTACTAAATAAAATATTGACATTCCTATTATAAATACAAAAGCAATAATAAAAGACTTTATATTTTCTTTTTTTAAAACCTTTTTTAAATTTAATAATAAGAATAAAAAAGAAAATAAACTTATATAAAAGGTTGTTATAGTATGAGTTAAAATTAAGCCAACTGCACTACTAACGAATAAAATATAAAATTTAGAAGAATTGTTTAAATATAGTAATTCATATAATCCATTAAATAAAAGAGGGATAAATACAAATGAAAGGCTTTCTGCGAGAGCATCTCTAACATAAATATCTGTTAAAAAGTATGGGAAAGAGATATATAAAACAGCCGCTAATAAAGAGATATAATCTCTTTTTGTTATTTTATAAACAAATTGATACATAAATAGCATTGAAAAAAATATTGTTACCAAGTGGGCTATTTTTAAAATACTTAATACTGATAACATTGGTAATATATAACTAAGAAAAGATAATGATAAATGCGGGATGGGGTTATAAAATATTCCTGTAGCATACCCAAAACCTCTAGCAATTATAGGATAGACTTTGGGGAAAAGCCAATTTCCGGATAAAAAGCTTTCTTTTAAAGCTATAATATTAGAAATATGAAAGAATGAATCATGACCCCATATATAGGTATTAAAACGAATAAGAGGAGCTATAAATATAATTGATATTATAAGAATTAATAAATAAATTTTCTTATTTTTCATTTTAATATCATCCTTTCTTTTAAAATTTATATCTATTTGTTTTTTTCGATAAATTGCAATATTTCTTTTACTTTTTGATCCCAAGTATTTTCTAAAGCTTCTTTTTTTAATAATTGTAAATATTTAGGATCATCTTTTATAAATATGGCTTTTTCTAATAATTTTATAAATTCTTTATGATTTTTAGCAACCATTACTGATTTATATTTTTGACATTCTGGTAAATTGGTTGTTACAATAGGTTTTTCCATGGACATATATTCAAATACTTTAACGGGACTTGTAGATAAAGTTATTTCATTTATAACAAAAGGAATAGTTAATACTGTACAAATATTGCCATAATTAATAAGTTCTTTATAATCAACTGGGCCAATATAATAGACATTTTTTAAATATTTAAAATAGTTATATTTAGCAAATGAATTGTCATAATCTACCCCAATAAGTAGAAAATTCCATTCAGGATGGGCTTTAGAAGCTTCTTCAATTAAATCATAATCAAACCATTTAGCTAAGGCTCCATAATAGCCAATAATAACTTTTTTTTCATTTACTAAATTTTTAACATTATTAGGTACTGGTAATTTTTTGGTAATATGAAAATCTTCATAAACTACTCCATTGGTTGATAATAATAAGTTTTTAGTAGATCCTCTAACTTTTTTAGCTTTATTAAATAAATGTAAGGCTGTGATTACAACTGGTATATCTATTTGTTTTAAAACATATTCATGTCTTTCTAATAATTCTTTAGATATATTAGTTAGATCTTCATGTAAATCATCAATATATTCATATAATAAACTATTGCCTTTTTTTAAAATTGACTTTAGTTCAGGTAAATAACAACCATTCATGTTAGCACCTAAATACAATGTATATTTTGGTAAATGTTTTTTTAAATATTCATATTGATTAGTAATATATAAACCATCTTTAATTTTAACAAATCCATCAACATTTTCGTTAATATTTAAAGTACAATAAAAGAATAAGATATCTTTATTAGCAAAATAATTAGCCATATGTTGAGGTCTTTGATACATCTTCATATACCAATTATAACCGGGATAATATAACATAATCTGTTTATTTTTGTTTTCTTTAAGAATTTTCTTTAATTGTATTTTAATTTCTTTTTTAGTAAATAAACTTTTTATCTTTCTTATAAACATCTTAAAAAGTTTGCCGATTGCTCTTACTATTTGCCATAAAAAGCTAAAAATTCCATGATTTTTTATATAGCGATAATTAAGACGCATGAATCTTTCAAAATTAATTTGATCTAATTCGGCACTGTATTTTTTAACGGCATAATCATAATCGTCATTTCTTTCTTTTAGTCTTTTTTGTAAACTAGTATTTTCTTCTTCTAATATTTTAATTCTTTCTTTTAATTCTTTTACATCATCATTTGACTTCATTTTGCTACTCCTTATGTTTTTCATTTTCTATAATGTATTTATAATATTCATCACAGATTTCTTTTCCTCCTATTTTTTGGATTTGACCATGTTCTATCCAGACAACTTGATCACATAATTTTTTAATTGACTCTAAAGAGTGAGATACATATAAAACTGTAGTTCCTCCTGTGATCATGCTCATCATTTTAGCTTCACTTTTAGCTTGAAAGGCAATATCACCAACAGATAGAATCTCATCAACGATTAATATTTCAGGTTCAACAATGGTAGCGATGGAAAACGCTAAACGAGCGATCATACCGGATGAGAAATTTTGAACAGGAACATCTAGAAAATCTTTTAATTCGGAAAAATCAACTATTTCTTGAAATTTAGAATTAATTAATTCTTTGGAATATCCCATTACTGCTCCATTTAAATAAATGTTTTCGCGTGCTGTTAGTTGGGGATCAAATCCGGCGCCTAATTCAATCATAGGACAAATATTACCATAAGCTTTAATGTTACCTTTAGTGGGTTTCATTACTCCAGCGACTATTTTTAATAAAGTAGATTTCCCTGCCCCATTAGAGCCAATAAAACCGATTACTTCACCCTTTTTTATTTTAAAATCAACGTTTTTAAGAGCCCAAAATTCATTATTTTGAGGTTTCTTTTTTTTATCTTTTTTAAATAAATCTACAAAGGCTTGTTTTAGAGAAAAACCTTTTTCAATTCCAAGATTAAAACGCATTGATATATTATTAACTTCAATCATTGTTTCTTTTTCCATAAAGCCTCCTATACATAATAAATAAATTTATCTTGATTTTTCTTGAATATTATAATACCAGCGATAAGAAAGATTAGAGATGAGGCTGCACAGCCTAAAAATGCACCTAGGGAAGGGCAAGTATTATAAAGAATAATAGTACGAGAAAAATTGATAAATTGATATAAGGGATTAAATTTTAAGATAAATGCAAAAGTAGGATTTAACATATTAATATCATACATTATAGGGGTTAAGTAAGTCCAAAGAGTAATTAAAACACCATATATATAAAACATATCTCGTAAAAAAACAGAGATGGTTGCTAAAATAAAACCTATACCAATGGTAAATAAAAACAAACATAGAAAAGCATATGGTAATAATAAATGGTAAATATTAATACTAGTTCCGGTTGCAAATATTATTATATATAATGGGATTAGAGTTAATAAGAAGTTTATACCTACAAATAAACATTTAGTTAAAGGAAAGATATATTTTGGAATATAAACTTTATTTATTAAAGAAAAATTGGCAACTACACTACTCATTGCGAGGTTGGATGCTTCACTAAAATAGTTAAAGATTACTAATCCGGTCATTAAATATACAAGATAATTTACGCCAGGAGTAGAAAATTTAAAGACATTTGAAAAAACTATGGCCATAACTGTCATGGTTAAAAGAGGATATAATAAGCTCCATAATACACCTAAAATACTACGTTTATATTTTACTTTAAAATCACGACTGACTAATTCTTCTATTAAAAAGCCATATTTAGTAAAAGTATACTTAATATTATTTATATAATTCATAGTCTTCCTCCTTGTAAATTATAACATATTAGCTAATTATTATCTATATTTTTCTTTTTTCTTATTTTTATGCTCATATAAAATGTCTGTTTTTAAGATTAAGAATAATAACATAATCATAAGAATAACATATAAGAAGATGGCTATTTTAGTATCTCCTAGAACAAAGAAAACGGAAACACTAGCAAAAAGAATATCAACAAAATAGATGATTAAAATACTAGCAGTTGGAGAATATTTTAATTTTAATAATTGATGATGGAAGTGTTCTTTATCGGCAATGCCAATACTTTTGTGTTTTAATAATCTTCTAAAAATAGCTAAAACGGTATCAAATATAGGAATTGCTAAAATACATAATGGGACTATTAAAGAGGTGATGGTGGCTATTTTAAAGCCTAATAAAGCGATTATAGATATCATGTAGCCTAAAAATAAACTGCCTGTATCACCCATGAATATTTTGGCAGGGGGGAAATTATAAGGTAAAAAGCCAAGAGTTGAGCCAAGCATAATTATAGATAAAATTATGTCTAAACCGCCAATCCGATTAAGAATGAAAGCGATAATCGCTATAGTAAGAAAATAAATTGAGGATATACCGGTTGCTAGGCCATCTAAGCCATCAATTATGTTTATAGAATTAGTTATAGCGACTATAAAGATTGAGGATAATAAGTAACTTAGATATTTATTTATATATATTTTTAAACCAAGAAAAGTAATTTCAGAAAAATAAATTTGGCCATATATTACAACAAAAAAGGCAACAATTAATTGGACAAGAAATTTATAACGGGCGGGAATGGAGTTTATATCATCAATAAAGCCTAAAAGAATGATGATGAATCCGCCGATAAAGATTGAAATCATTTGAGTGCTTATTTCACCAAAAATAGCATAACCAATAATAAAAGATACGTATATGGCTAAACCACCAAGACGAGGTTTGGGAGTTTTGTGGATTTTCCGAGGATTGGGATAATCGATAGCGCCCACATGATTAGCTATTTTTTTAGTTAGAGGGGCTAAAATGGCACTTATTAAAAAGGTTACAGCAATTATTAGAAATATATTAAAATTATTAACTTTTAAGTTCATTTAAACCACCTTGTATAGTAATTATAACAAGAGTTTATATAAATATAAAGCTTTTTTAGTTTATTATCTAAAGAATTTAATAAAAATATAAGGTAAAGTAGCTAGTTTTATAATATCAATTAAAACAAGTAATCTTTCATATTCATCAAAGGGAGCAATTACTTTAGAATCTTTAATAAAATCATATGTTTTATTTATTTCGGTTATATTTCTACCAAAGGTATTATAAAATACTATTTCAATTACATAAGCACTAATAAAGAGAACAAAGCCAAAATAAATAATATTAGGATTATTTAAAAAAGCACCGAGAATTATCATGAGATAAGATGATAAGATAAGAAAAATAGCTATTTTTTCGTTTTTTAAAGCTTTTTCGTTGTTAGGATTAGTTTCTAAAGCGATGCCAATAGCGACTAAAGCAGCATAAATACTAGTTCCATCAAATACTTCAGGAGATAGTTTAATAACATTACGCTCTAAAGAATAACTATCTAAAAATAGGCCTTTTTTCTTTATGATATGAGGTTCTTCATGGGTTAGTTTAGAACTTATATTGCGAGCTATTTCAAAGCCGGATAATTTAGTTTTATTTTCTTCTTTTTTATATTTTTTATAAACAGAATATTGCACAATATTTGTAAAAATAATTAAGATAATAAGAAGTATAAAGATTATTTCAATTAAAGCAGCCATTAATTTACCTCATAGATTGTGCCTTCACGGGTATCTTTTAGAACTATATTTTCTTTTAATAATTCTTCTCTTATAGCGTCTGCGGTAGCAAAGTCTTTATTTTGTTTGGCGATATTTCTTTTTTCGATCATTTCTTTAATGTAAGATTCGCTTACTTCTTTAGAATTTTCTTTAGTTAAATCTAATGATAGGACTTCATCAAAAGAAGCGATGATACTTTTTTTTGTTAGATCATTGGTTGGGAGTTTTAGGACATCATAAACTAAAGTTAGAGCATTGGCAGTGTTTAAGTCGTCTTCAAGGCAAGCTTTAAATTTGGTTAGATATTCTTCTTTTATTTTTTCGTCAACTGTTCCCTCTTCTTTTAGATTAACAATTTTATTTTTAAGTTTTTTATAAGCTTTTTCGGCACCTTTTAGGGATTCAAAACTAAAGGTTAATTGCTTGCGATAATGGCTTTCTAGAACTAAAAAACGATAGCTTAAAGGATTGTAGCCTTCTTCTTCTAGGAATGAGACTGTTAGAGTTTTTCCTTTAGATTTGCTCATTTTTCCTTCAGTATCATTTAAGTGTTCACCATGAACCCAGTATTTGCACCATTTATGGCCAAGATAAGATTCACTTTGAGCAATTTCGTTAGTATGATGAGGGAAAATATTATCGACTCCTCCACAATGGATATCAAGATATTCGCCGAGATATTTTAGGGATATTCCACTACATTCAATGTGCCACCCGGGATAACCGAGACCAAAAGGACTTTCCCATTTTAGTTCTTGATCATTAAATTTAGATTTAGTAAACCATAAAACAAAGTCAGTTTTATTTTTTTTGTTTTGATCTTCTTCAACAGTATCTCTTACACCACTTATTAAATCTTCACCAATATGATTAGATAAACGATAGTAATTGGTTAATTTTGAGGTATCAAAATAAATGTTACCACCAGCACTATAAGCATAACCAGTATCTAATAATTTAGAGATTATTTTAATATATTCTTCTATATTATCTGTGGCGGGACTTACTATATCAGGAGTTTTGATATTAAGTTTTTTAGTATCATTAAAGAAAGCATCAGTATAGAATTTAGCTATATCTAAAACTGTTTTGTGTTCTTTTTGGGCACTTTTAACCATTTTATCTTCGCCAGTATCCGCATCACTACTTAAGTGACCAACATCAGTAATATTCATAACACGGGTTACTTTGTAGCCGAGATATCTTAGAGTTTTTTCTAAAATGTCTTCCATGATGTAAGTTCTTAGATTTCCTATGTGAGCGTAACTATAGACAGTTGGGCCACAGGTATACATTTTTACAGTGTTTTCTTCCCAAGGAATAAACTCTTCTATTTTGTGGGTTTCAGTATTATATAATTTCATGCAATATCACCTTTTTCTATTTATATTATATTATAAAGTTGGGTAATGAACAAGAAAAAGTTTTAGATATTATAAAATAAAAGAGTTGTTAAGTAAATTTTAACAACTATTCGACTATATAAGGATTGTTAATAGTTCCGGGTAAATCTTCACTATCAGGGTTGGTTTTAAATTCTGTTGTGGATTTTAGGTTTATTACAGGACGAAGATTAAGGTCACCATATACTATTGCTCTATTAACGGAACCATTACTATTTAAAATACATACTCGTGGATAAGTTCCATCAAAGTTAAACGGAGACATTGTCCAACAACTATCACCTGTATATAAGTAAAAAGCTGAATTTGCTGAACTGTATAAACCACCAGCATATACTACTTCATCGGCTGTAATTAAGCCTACTGGATATGTTAAACTTTTTGTTCCTGTACTTGCTCCTACATATGTAAAACTATCGGCTTCTTTATTTGTTACTCCATTTAAATTATTAGGATTTGAATAATTAGTACTGCACTTAAAGGTTGGATTTTCTTTATTATATAATCTTTTATACGCTCCATAGTAAGTGATTGTTGTTCCTATTCCTCCTACATCATTATATGTTTCTTCATATTTTTCATTATTATTTCCACTTCGATCATTGCAAAATATTGATTCTATATCTATTTGACCTTCACCATCGGCAAATTCATCTTTAAGATTCGTTTTAAACCACGTATTTAGGTTTTGCAAAGCCTTGCTTTTTGTGCCTTTGCCATGCATTTTACCTGAAGACCATTCATAGCCAAAATACATATTATCTTTGTATGT
This sequence comes from uncultured Bacilli bacterium, assembly GCA_947593275.1. Lineage (GTDB taxonomy): Bacteria > Bacillota_I > Bacilli_A > RF39 > UBA660 > Caccenecus. Next base: position 13,300 of record CANQDN010000003.1, on the reverse strand, counting down.
ATTTAAATCGACTGCCCAATAAGATGTACCTATCTGACTACTTGAATTTCCTACATATCCATCTGTTGTTAAATTTTTTGCATCTGTTCCAGTTCCAGCATAAATAAGTCTTATAGAGCCATCTCCATTAACTCGAATAATCCTCCACCATATTGGTTGATTTTTTTCATCCGTGCCAAACTTCACCCAATTATCTTTAACCTTTCCTCTAAAGTAATAACTTTCTCCAAAGTCATCTTCGGCTTTAAACATCTGAGTTTGGCCAGTACTATCTAAGTGTTCTGTTTCATCTATATTACTAAAATCTACTGTTTCCTTGTTTTCTTCTCTTTTTAAATTCGCTAAAACTTTTTTTGATCCAGTTATATCAAAATACAACATACAACTTGTTTTATCTTTTGTAAGATTGCTTAATTTTAAACTATTTGATACACTATTCCATGTAGGTGTTGCTCCGTTGTTACAAAAACTTCTTTCTTCATTAAACTCATAACCACTTGTTGGTATGGTTTTACTTACTTTATACTTTCCATCTTCTTCTATAAATACCGCCATTTGGTTGTTAGTTTTAACTTTATTTAGCTTATTATTTTTATTATTGATATACATAATACTTAATGTTATAGTAAATCCTATTAATACAAAACATAGATATTTTAAATATTTTTTCATTTTTGCCTCCAATTATAATTATTACTTCAAATATATTATATCATACTTCAAGCAAAATAAAAGTATTAATTATATAATTTATTCAGAAAAGAATAAATTGGGGGGGTGGAAATATAGGAGGAAATAGTGAAAAATTTAAAAAAGTTAGCAATTGCAAGGAATAAGTCCTTAACATCTTTAGCGGTTGAGTTGGAAGTATCACAGGAAGCTATAAGCCAGTATATAAGTGGGAAAATTAATCCTAAATTATCTGTTATTGTAAAAATGGCAAAAATTTTAAATACTTCAACTGATTATTTATTGGATTTAACTGATAATCCAAATCCTAATGATTTTAAATTAACAGAGAGTGAAAATGCTTTAATTAATAATTATCGAAAGTTAAATAGTATGGAAAAAATTAAAGTTGATAGTTATGTACAAGCGATGATTGATTTTAAAAATTGATATTTAAGACTCGGGGTCTTTTTTTTATGGTATTTTATCTTTTAGGTATGTTATAAAAATTAAATTTATGATATTATTATAATTAGACTAGAGGGATAAAATGAAAACAGAACAAAGAGCTTTGATATTTAGTGCTTTTATTAATATGATTGTAGCTTTAATTAAGATTATTGGAGGAGTTATATTAGGGTTTGGAACTTTGATAGCTGATGGATTTTATACTGTTAGTGATTTTATAACTGATATACTGGCCATTGCGGGCGCTAAAATTGGGAAAAAACGGGCAAATAAAAGATATCCACTGGGTTATGGAAACTTTGAATATATAATTCAGATGATTATGGGTTTTGTGATTCTTTTAGTGGGTATTGTAGTTATTGTGATGAGTTTTAATATGTATTATGAGACGCCTAGTTTTTTAGTTATTCTTGTCGCGTTAGTAGTGATGGGGTTAAAGATTTATAGTTCTAATTTGTTACTTATGGTTGGTAAAAAGATTAATAGTAGTATGCTTATTAATTCAAGTAAAGAATCTTTTATAGATGTTTTATCATCAGGAATGATTTTAGTTATAGTAGTTATTGGGCAATTTTTTAAAGACGCTGATAAGATTGGAAGTATTATTATAGGTATTATGATTTTGGGACAAGCTTTTAAAATTATTTATCAGAATGCGATTGCTCTTATTGGGGAGAGTTCAAATGATAATAAAATTAATGATCAAATTGCGAGAATTTTTTCCCATTATAAAAAGATTAATTATAAAAGTTCAACTTTAATAAAACATGGATCTTATTATCATTTGATTCTTAATATAAGCATTAATAAAGATTATACAATTCCTAGTCTTATAAAAGCTGAATATAATATTAAAAAACAAATTAAAAGTAAGAATTTAGGAATTAAGTTTATTGATTTTGATATTACGCAAGGGACTTAAGTTAAGTTCTTTTTTTATAGTTCAGGATAGGTTTCTTCTTTAAATTCATTTATGATTAAATTATTAGTAGTAAGAAGCATACTAGCGATGGAACTCGCGTTTTTTAGGGCTGTTATGATGACATTTGTAGTATCGGTAACGCTTGTTACTTTTATGCTTTCATAAGTATTTTTAGTTATATTATATAAGACTCTATAGTTTTCTTGGATGATTTTATTGGTTATGGTTTCTTTATCTAAAGCAGCATTTTCTAATATTTGATACATTGGTTCTTTTAAGGCTTCTTTTAATATAGTTGCAGCTTTAGTATTAGAGTTTAGTTTATTACTTAGTTCAAATAAAGTTAAGCCACTTCCGGGTAAAATACCCTCTTTAGCACTTTTTAGGGCACATAGGGCATCATCAAAGCGCATTTTCTTTTCTCTTCTTTCAGTGGTTGTGGGTGAGCCGACATTTATTTCGACTAAACCTTTAGTTAGCATGGCAATTCTTTTATTGTTTTCTTTTTGGATTGTTTTTAGATATTCTTCGATTTTTTTATTAGGAGTAAAAGAAATATTGGTTGTTTCACTATTAATGGTAATATTTTTTATTTGACCTAAAACATTTAGATTTATGTTTTCAAAAGAATTAGTAATGACTCCATTAGTAATAATGGAAAGATCTTCTAGAATTGTTAATTCTTCTTCACCATAACCGGGAGATTTTAGTAAGATTATATTAATGTTATTATCTAAATACATACTTACTATTTCATTTATAAAAAGAGAACTATAATCTTTGGCAATTATTATTAAAGGAGTTTTAGTTTGATAAGCATTATTGATGATGGGGCTTATACTTTCGAGATATTCTAGAGTATTTAAAGTAATAAAGATATTGGCATTTGAATAGGTAATAGTTTCATTCTTTTTTAGGAAATAGGAAGATGCAAGGATAGTTTCGAAAAAGTAGCCTTCTAAATAATTTAGAGTGGTTAGTTCGTTTTCGCTTTCTTTTATAAAAATGTTTTCTTTAACTTTTTTGTAAGCAGTTTTTATAATTTTTCCGATTTCTTTACTATTACCTGCGACTGTTGTAATATTTTCGATGTCTTTTAATTTAGGTTTAGAGCTTTTTTTCTTTATTTCTTTTATTAGGTTATTAACTTCAATATCTAATTCTTCTTTTAATATTAAAGGGTTATAGCCTTCCTTTATTATTTGTAAACCTCTTTTAAAAAGACTTTCTAATAGGACTAAAGTGGTGGTTGTGCCGTCTCCCACTACTTCGTTTGTTTTGATGGATGATTCTTTTGCTAATTCTAAAATTGTATTGATAATCGGATCATCACTAGAAATATTACTGGCAATAGTTACACCATCATTAGTAATAAAGGGGCTAAAATCAGAATGGTCGATTATTACGTTTCTCCCTTTAGGGCCGAGTGTAACTTTTACAGTATCACATAGTAAAGTGATAGCTTCTAGCATTTTAGTTTCTAATAATTCATTATTTATAACTTTTTTCATTTGTTCATACTCATTTCTATAATATTTTGCCAATATTTTTTAGGCATAAAGTTGGCTCTACAGCGTTCATTTTTTCGGGCTTTAATTGCAATTGTTTTATAAAAAGTACACCAAAGGTCAGTATAAAAATCAGCAGTTTCTTTTTCTTTAACATTTAGTTTAAGCTCTTCATCATTTATAAAATAAAGTTTATTTTTAGTGGATAAACATAATATGCCCCTTTTTTTATCATGTATTAGCCAATTTTCGTTGGGGAGTCTTTTTTTAAAGTGGCTTGCAAGAAGGGAAATAACATTATTGGTGGGTGTAATAACACTATAAAGGAAATGATTATCTAATTCTTGAAATCTTACAAAGCCTTTTAGTTTATGGGCTTCATTACTGACATATTTAGAAATTTTTAAAGATAAATTAACACATTTTAAATTTCTTTTATAAATAACTTTAGGGCCATATTTTAGACTATTTAGATAAAAATAGTAGATATATAATTCTTTATATTCTTCACTTGATAAATAAACATAATACATTATTTTTAAAATATTATTACCTAAATTGGTTTTGATGTTAGATAGAAGTTTGGGATCTTCTTTAATATTTAGATTAATAATATTATCGAATAGATTCCCTTTATAAGTTTTGCTTTTGATATTTAAGGGTTTGATATGGTTTTTTATTAGAAAATTAATTAAAGAAAGCAACTTTAAAAACGTATCATTATAGATATATATATTATTATTATTCATTCGAACAGACTTAATTGGTTTACCTTTGGTGAGGTTAAAGATTTATTTTCTAATATTAAGTTACTTTCTAAGAATTCTTTTTTAAAGAGTGATTTATCAATAAAATAGCGATGGTTACAAGTAATAAAATATTTAGCTCTTTTTAAAACAATACCCATCTTTTTTAAATCATTAAAAGTGATAGTAAAATAACGACGGGAAGAGATAATTCTTTTGGCGGAGGTTACACCTATACCGGGGACTTTTAATAAATCGAAGTAAGAGGCTTCATTTATTTCTTTGGGAAATTCATTTAGGTGGCGAAGAGCAAAGTCGGCTTTTGGATCAACAAGAAGATTAAAATTGGGGTTGGATTCGTCTAAAATGTCGGAAACTTTAAAGCCATAATAACGAAGGAGCCAATCGGCTTCATAAAGACGGTGTTCTCTTTTTAAGGGAGGAATAGTAATCGATGGTAAGTATTTATCGGTATTAACAGGAATATAGGCTGAATAAAATACTCTTTTTAATTTATAGTTTTGATAGAGGGAATGGCTTTTTTGCATGATATCTAAGTCAGTTTCATTAGTTGCACCAATAATCATTTGGGTACTTTGACCTGCGGGAGTAAAGTTTCGGCTTTGATTATTTTTAACATAGCTCATTATGTTGGTTATTTCGTTACTATTTTTATTTGGAGCGAGAAGTTTTAGGCCACTTGCTGTCGGAAGTTCAATATTGGCACTTAAGCGGTCAACGAGTGAACCTAGTTTTTTTAATAATGAAACACTGGCTCCGGGTATAGCTTTAGCGTGGATATAACCATTAAAATGATATTTATGACGAAGTAGTGAAATAGTTTCAATTAGTAAGTTCATGGTGTAATCGGGATTTTTAATGATACCGGAGCTTAAAAATAGGCCTTCAATATAATTGCGACGATAAAAATTAAGAGTAAGGGAGCATATTTCTTCGGGAGTAAAGGTCGCTCTTTTAATATTATTACTTTTTCTATTTAAGCAATATTTACAATCAAAAATGCAACAATTAGTCATTAAGATTTTAAGTAAAGAAATGCACCTACCATCACTGGAAAAAGAATGGCATATTCCAGAATAAGCGGCATTACCTAAACCTTTATTATTAGAGCGCGTGCTACCACTTGAAGAACAGGAGGCATCATACTTGGCACAATCAGCGAGTATTATTAGTTTTTCTTTTAGTTCCATAGATATCACCTATAATCATTATAGCAACAATTGTACGATTTGTAAACAAATATTCGCTTAATTTGATTAACAATTTTTGGAAATTATGGCATAAGAAAAGCGATTTTTTTAAATCGCCTTATTTAGTTCTAGTTAAAGTTGGTTGATATTCATATATAGTGCTTGTTTTGCCATTAACGGTTAAAGTATAATAACCAGTTTGGTTAGTAGGAGAAACAGGATAATAAGCAATATCACAAGATGACATTTCTAATTTATCAATAACTACATTTCCTGTTGGTAATATATTATTAGATAAAATATTTAGTAATGAAGTATTTTCTACAAGATCTAAGTTATACTTATTATTAATAGTTAAATTTTTGATGTATGTATAATCTATTAAATTTAAAGTATCAGGATAGGTAGTATTTAAATTAATAGTTAGATTACCAACACAATATGGTAAAGTTAAATATTCATAATAATCAATTGGAGTTTTATTATTACCATTAATGGTGATATTAGGAACTTCATCTAGCGAATATTGTCTTGCAAAATCAATAACTTTTTGGATACTATTTAGATCATTATCAGTTAAAACATTTTGTGGAATATCAAGAGTTAAATTAACAATTTTATTACTTCTAGTTACTTTAGCATATGGACTTAAACTATTAATATAAGTTAAAATTTCAGTTTCATTTCCAACTACAGATAAAGGCATATCATTAAATGAACCATCATATTTTTTTAAAGAGGTTAAAGATTCTGCGCTTAAAAGGCCATTATAACTAGCAATTTCAACTGTACTTCTTTTTGGTAAATCAAATATTGTATCCTCAGTTGGTTCATAAGTTAAAATGCTTAATTTAATTGGTGTTTGAGTTATAATTTTAAAATACTCACCTAAACTAGCATTATCAATGATAGATAGCTCTTCAGTTCTATTATTAAGATATATCGTTCCTTCAATTTTATCGGTTAAGCCATCATTTGCGTCTAAAAGAATTTTTTTAGCTGGTAAAGAAGTGACTACTTTTAGTATTTCATTAGGATTTTCGTTTTGAATATTTAATTTGACTGATTCTAATTTAGCCATTAGTATATTATCAAAGGCATTAGTTAAAGATGCAATATCTTCTTCATCTAGATTGTAATAAATTTCTAAAGAACCATTATTATTGGATAAAGAAGTAAATAAACTATTTAAAGTAGAAGCAGTTAAATATTTTAGTAAGTGGCCATTTAGACTTAGAGATTTTAAATTAGGATAATCACTTAAAGCAATAGTGCCATAAGGTACAGATAAATTTTCGCCATTTAAAGTTAATTTTTTGATAAAATCATAATTTAAAGACTCATAGGGAACATTTTTACTCTTTTCAAAATTTATTTCTAGACCATATTCATTATTGCGAGCGCCATAGTAAAGAGCTGCTTCGTCCATATTACTATCGTAATTTTCGTAATTTCCCTCTATATATAAATAGTGTTCTGTACATTTCCAGTAATCACCACTAGTAATTAAATCATGAGAAGTAATATTGGGGTGATAACTATCGATGGTTAATTCATTATTGTCTATTTGTATTTTATTTTTTAGATTGCGATTATTTTCTTGTAAGGCCGTTATTGTTTCTTTTAAGGCATCATTTTCTTCTTTTAACTTAGCTTCACCAGATGAGCAACTAGAAGCACTTATTAGAATAGTACCCGCTAAAAAAGATGCAGATAAACTTCGTTTTAAATTAAATTTTTTCATTAAAAAATCCCCCTTAACAGAGAGATATTATAGCATAAAATAATTTTATTGTCAAATTCAGGAATAGGCCATAAACTAACCTTTTTGACTATTATTTTCGCTTTCAATTAAATTACGCATTAATTTTAATTCTTGACGATCACTTAATTCTTCATTTAAAGTACCATCTTGATATTTTTCCTGATAAAAATCTTTATTTTCTTTATACATACATAGAATATCTAATTCTTTTTCTAATAATTTTTTTCTTGCTATATTATAATTAATTAAACTTATTACTCTTTTACGAGGATTTTTAGAGGCTGTAGTATCTTTTTTTAAGTTATTATCTTTAATTTCAGCTTCTTCTAATTTTTGAACTAAATAGGCTAGTTCATTAGGTAAATTATTTTTGGAAAATTTATATTGTTTATAAGCTTTTTTAAAATCAGATAAACTTGAACGAGTAAAGACTAGAAAAGCCGCTACAACTGGTATTATCCAAGCATTAAAACCCCAAAAAACATAAAATACCCCAGTCAAGCCTATTAAAATATACATAAACATGACATACCATATGAAAGTTGTGGAGTAAGAAACTTCAAATTCTTTACGATAAGATAATAATTCTAAATTCTTTTCTTTAATCATTTCCTCTAATATTTCTATATTATTTTCATTCTTTAATATTTCATCAATATTATCTTGAAAATTAGTAACATACATTCCTTTTTTATCATCATAGATAGCTACATTTTCTCCATCATAATGGTATTTATTCATACTTATCGTTCTTTCTAAAACACAAGTATTATACTACTATCCACTTTATATGTCACAATTTAAAAAATAATATTTACAGTCAGAGTTTAGATTCTTATATGAGATATATTTTAGCGACTTTTTCCTTTATAAGATATATCATAGGAATATAATCTATTTAATTGTTCTTCATTTATTTGAATTACTTTTCCACCTTTAGGATTAATCTTTCTTTGGCCAAAAACGATCCATATTGCATTCACTTGAATATCAGGCATACTTGCAATACCATCAGTAAATATTATTTTATTTTCTACTCTTCTTGTAAATGCTCGAACTGCTACATTAAAGTCAGTTCCTCCTCCCCCTTCAAATCGCATATTTTCAATATCTTCTTCAGTTCTTATTTCATGAAATCCATAAAATTTTGTATCAAAACAGCCAACTTTTACTTTTGAATATTTTAAGATATTTTTACATTCTCTTAAAAAGTTTTTAAGTAATAATTCATCTATAGAACCACTGGTATCTATTACGATTTCTGTTTCAGGCATTGGTTGTTCTTCTAGGTTTGCAATTACTACTCCATCTTCAATATAAGCATTTTTGTAAGACCAATCCACATTATACTTAATTGTTTCTCTTAAAACATATCTCCAATCAATTATTGGTTTAGATTTTCCTATATTATTTATGATTCTTTCTTCACTATTAGTAGATGAGCCGGCTCCCATTGCTTGTTTAGATAAAACTTGCTTTAATGCTTCTAATTCTTTTCTTTTTTCTTTTAAATTTTCATTAAAAGCATTTATTTCACCCATTTTACTAATTTTGTCTATTTCTTGCTGTAATTTTGTTTCCCTTTCTTTTTCTTCTTTCCTTTTTTGCTCGTCAGTTTGAGATTCTTCGTGGGATTTTGATTCAGTTTCTTTTGATTTTTTTAATGCCTTTTTCCACATACTATGGGTATCATGACCTACATCATGATTTTGTCCTTCTGATGGTTCTTGTTCTTGGGATTGATTCTCATTTGGGTTTGGCTTTTTTTCTTTAAGTAATATAGCATATAACTCTTCGGCATCGTAGTTTATTGCTTCGGGAATATCTATGCCACCTTCAACAATTTTTAGACCATCGCGTTTTAAAAATTGATTTATAACTCCATCTGTTGCTTTATTCCAAGTTTCAGGGTCTTTCCCTTCACTTCTTTTTATGTGGTTAAAAGCTATATGACACACTTCGTGAGCAAATATAAAAGTTTGTTCATCAGTTTTAAGTTTCTTTAAAAATTCCGGATTATAATATATAGTTTCTCCATCAGTACCTGCGGTGGATATTTCTTTATTTTCTTTATAGGTTACGTTTGCTACTACACTTCCAAAGAATGGATATTTTACAAGCATTTTTCTTTTTATTTGTTCAATATTAAAGTTCATAATTTATTCCTCAAATATGGGCAACTAATGAATAAATTTCTTCATTAATTGTTTCTTTATTTATATTTTTAGCAGTTAAAATTATTCTTGTATTTTCGGGTATTTTAAGAGTATTTATTTGCTTATACTTTAACAATTCTTTAAACTTTAACTGTTCTATTTTAGGTATACTATCTATATCCTTTATAATAATAATCTTAGCTTTATTATCATTAATTAAATCATACCAATTTAATTCTTCTATTTTAGAGTTGGCGGGTATTATTATGGCTCCGGTAAAATCAATCCAAAAATCAATAAGAATAGGACAAACATTAACACTAATATAACTTTTTAACATTTCCATTTTATCTTTCATATTTTTCAACTCCTAAATTAAGTCTAACTTCAGCGATTAATTCTAATCTTGATTCGTTATCGCGGGCCCAAATTGTATCAAACAAAGCTGTATATTCTGCGCCTAGATTAGCTATGAAGTCTCTTACTTTCTCCATATTTTCTTCATCAACTTGAGTAAGACTCATAGTTGTTGCATATCTTGAGGCTGTATTTAACGATTGGATATCTCTATTATTATAGTTTCCATTTAATACATCATTTAAGGTTATAACTGGTTGTTTGCAGAATTTCACAAATTCTTTAGTTATATCTTCTCCGACTAAAGCTCTTAACATTTCGGGATTTCCAGTAGCGTAAAGCATTTTGGAGGCCATTTCCCATTTTCTTGGATCGGCGTTTGGTTTTTCTCCATCATATTTACTTCTTAATGTTTCACCTTTTTTGTAGGCGATAAATGAATATATTGCTGGGTGAATGTTATTTTCCCTTGCCCATTTTAACCATCCTTCAGTTGTTGTTCTTATATATACGTGAGCGAATCTATTAAATAATGGTTCGGCGAGTTGATTAGCTGATAGTGAGTCTTTCATTTCATTACCGGCCGCGACGATTCTTGCGTTTTTTGGTAACTCCCAGATGCCATTTACTTCACGGTCTAGGACTATATTAAAAGCCATTCCCTGTATACTTGGTAAAGGGTGGGTTATCTCATCAAAGAAAACTATATGTAATTTATTAGGTTCGGCTTCACATATAACTTCTAATTTTTTTAACCAAGTAGGCTTAACATCAATCATCTCACCAGTTTCGGCGTTATATACACTTTTACCATTTAAACTTTCAGGTGAAGCATTTCTTAAATATATAATTAAACAGTCTGGATCAATTTGTTTTACTCTAGCACTTTTTCCTTCACTAGAAGGTCCATGAAGAAACACGGGTATATCACTTTTTATTGCACCTTTAAGAATATCTTCTTCACTAACTTCATCTAAATCGAAGTTATAAGGATTTATTTTATATTCTTTTGGATTTTTTTCGGACGTCATTTGAAGAATTTCATCGGGCAATATATCTTTGGCAAAATATGTATTTAAGAATTTATACATCTCTGTATTTTTAAAATTGCCATCATAATCATTATGATTGCAAAATCTTAATCCTGACGCGATTAAATTTTTACTTAACATAATTTTAGCATTAGGATCAACATACCATTTAAGAGGAGATACTTCTATCCAAACATTATCTCCATATTCATATTGTTTCCCATTTGAAAGCATAGATGTAAAAACATTTCTACAGTATGCTCTTATATATTTTCTTCCATTATATTCATATTCTTCGTGTTCTATAGCTTCAAATGGTAAAGATTCCTTATATTTTCTAGAATCTGTTGTATATGTTTTTCCAGTTTTTCTTATTGTACCAGCAAGATATGCTTCTTCTAGTATAGATTCTATAGTTTCACTAACAACATATTGAGGATATTCACCATACTCTATTTCAAAAATTTGATTATTTTTACTTTTTAAACTTGGTAAAATATTATTTAATATAGATAAAGGTAAAATCGGGCGAACTCCGCCTGTTCTAAGACCCGCGCCATCCCATGATTTTAGGCCATCATGATTAACTGTGCGAACACCCATAGAACCATCAGAAGAAGTTGTATAATACCAGCCTGTACGGCCTTTTAAAGAATCATCATAATTTACATGATTATAATAACTATTAGGAACATATGCGCCTAATACTATAGCAAAATCGGTTACAGCTGACTTTGTTCCATACTTTTTTAGTATTTCTAATTTTCCTTCACCAGTATCATTTACTCCCCAAACGTCTTCTTCAGAAAGTAAAGTTATTTCAACATTTGCATCCATCAAAACCACATCCTTATTTATTATCTTTTTATTCTTTGTAATTTTTTATTTACTATATTAAGTTTAGCTTCGTTGATTAATTCTAATCTTGCTTCGTCCTCGTGAGACCAAATTGTATCAAACAGCGCTACAAATTCTATACCTAACAACATTACAAACTTTCTTACCTTATACATATTTTCTACACCCACTTGAGTAAGACTCAGTGTTGTGGCATATCTTGAAGCTGTATTTAAATACTCTATATCCTTTTCATCATAATTATCATTTATTACATCATCTAAAGTAATAACTCTTTCTTTACAGAATTTAATAAATTCCTTTGTTATATCTTCTCCGACTAAAGCTCTTAACATTTCAGGCTTATTTGTAGCATAAAGCATTTTGGAGGCCATCTCCCATTTTCTTGGATCGGCGTTGGGTTTTTCTCCATCATATTTGCTTCTTAATGCATCTCTTTTGTAGGCGATAAATGAGTATATTGCTGGGTGGATGTTATTTTCACTTGCCCATTTTAGCCATGATTTAACGGTAGTCTTAATATAAACATGAGCAAATCTATTAAATAATGGTTCTGCGAGTTGATTTGCAGATAGTGAGTCTTTCATTTCATTACCGGCCGCGACGATTCTTGCATTTTTTGGTAGCTTCCATATGCCATTTACTTCACGGTCTAGGACTATATTAAAAGCCATTCCCTGTATACTTGGTAAAGGGTGGGTTATCTCATCAAAGAAAACTATATGTAATTTATCAGGCTCTTTTTCACATATATTTTCTAACTTCTTAAGCCATGTAGGTTTAACATCTATCATCTCACCAGTTTTGGAATTATAAACACTTTTACCATTTAAACTTTCAGGTGAAGCATTTCTTAAATATATAATTAAACAGTTTGGATCTATTTGTTTTACTCTAGCACTTTTTCCTTCACTAGAAGGTCCATGAAGAAAAACAGGTATATCACTTTTTATTGCACCTTTAAGAATATCTTCTTCACTTAATTGTTTAAATTTTAATCTATAAGGATTTGTTCTTCTTTTAGCTTCTTTTTGTTTTTCTTCTGGTGTCATTGGAAGATTTGTGTTTGGTGCTATATCTCTTGCAAAATAAGTATTTAAGAAATTATACATCTCTGTATTTTTAAAATTGCCATCATAATTATTATTGTTAAATCTTACTCCTGAGACAATCAAATTTTTGCTTAACATAATTTTAGCATTAGGATCAACATACCATTTAAGAGGAGATACTTCTATCCAAACAATATCTCCATTTTTATATTTTTTGCCATTTGAAAGTTGATAATAATTTTCTTCATTTTTATAATATACTCTTATATATTTTCTTCCATTATATTCATATTCTTCATGTTCTATGGCTTCAAATGGTAATTCCTCATCCCATTTTCTAGAATCTGTTGTATATGTTTTTCCAGTTTTTCTTATTGTACCATCAACATAGGCTTCTTCTAGTATAGATTCCATAGTTTCACTAACAGCATATTGGGGATATTCTCCATACTCTACTTCAAGCAATCCATTATTTTCTTTCACTCCATTTGGGGAGATATCAGAGATATTAGAAAATGGCAAAACTGGGCGAATTCCGCCTGACCTAAAAGTAGCCC
>CANQDN010000002.1 GCA_947593275.1 uncultured Bacilli bacterium | reverse complement strand
AGCCATAGTAAATACAGCTGGAGCTTATTATTTGAGATAAAGTGTAGTTAATAACAAAAGAGTTACTAACTTCAATTATTCGGGTTCTAGGACCGATACTTATTAAAGCATTGGTTCTTTCGGTAATAATGTAAGGCATAAAAAATTGCCTCCTTTCATGTATAAATACTTATGTTATATCACAAAAGAAGAGCAAAATTTGTCGAACCATGGCGTAATACTAAATTTTGAGTTAAATTAGTAGGTTTTTATAGGTAAAATTAGTTGAATTAAGGATTCATCAGTTAAAGATTTGATAATAATTGGTTTTACATCACTATTTAAAAGAAGGAGTAATTCATCTTCTTGCATGGTTTTGATGGCTTCAAGCATATATTTAGATGAGAAAGATATTTCGAGTTTTTCTTTATTATTAGTTTCGACCATTAGTTGTTCTTCAACTTTTCCAATTTCAGAGGCATAAGAGTTAATAAGCATTTTAGTGTTTTCTAAGGACATTTTAACAATGTTTTTATCTTTACCTAATGTTAGTAAAGCAGCCCGATCGATAGCGTCGTTAAAGTCTTTTTTATTAACCTTTATTATGTAGGCAAATTCACTAGGAATAAGATTAGATGTATTAGGATAGTTGCCACTTAAAAGGTTAGTTTGGAAGTTAATATTTTTATATTTGAATAAAACTTTATTATTAAATATATGAATTTCTATATCAGAATCATCAATGATTATTCTTTCTAGTTCCATAATATTTTTACCAGGAATAACTATTTCAACATCTTTTTCAACAGGACTTGTTAGTTTGATATTCTTTTTAGCTAGACGATATGAGTCGGTTGCGACCGCTTCTAAGATATCTTTAGTAAATTTAAAGTTGACACCAGTTAAAATTGGGCGAAGTTCTTGAGTGGAAATAGCAAAAACTGTTTCGCTTATAATGGTTTTAAAAATGTCGCCTTTAATTATGATAGGATCCTTATTTTCTTCTAATTTGACATCAGGATAATCATTAATATCTAGGCAGTTTAAGTTATATTGGTTATTATCGGTGTAAATTTTGATTTTAAGACCGTCGATAACTTCAAAGTTAATAACATCACTTGGCATTTTTCTTACAATATCTAAGATATATTTACTTTGGATAATGATTCCTCCTAAGTTAAAGACTTGTTTGATGTCTTTATTTTCAATTAAGACTTTAATAGTTAGTTCAGAATCACTAGCAGTTAGGTATAGACCATTGTTGGTTAGTTCAAATTTGATCCCATTTAAGACGGGGATAACATTTTTAGTAGATATGGCTCTTATAACATTATTTAAGCCTTCTAAGATGATATTTTTTTCAATAGTAAATTTCATATATATTCCTTCTTTCTAAATTTATAATATTTATAATACTGTTAGTTTTGTTTATAAGTTGGTTTTTGATAAATATATCGGTAAATTTTTAAAGTAACTAGTGTTGATAAGTAGGTTATTTATTAACAGGTTATTAGCTTTTTATTTACAATTTTGATTTTATCTCCTTTATAGCTTTTTCTAATTCTTTGTTCGTGCTTAGTTCTTTATCGATTTTATCACACGCGAATATGACGGTTGAGTGGTCTCGAGCGCCAAATTCTAAGCCGATTTTAGAGACTGTTTCGTCTGTTTCCATCCGACATAGATACATGGCTAGTTGTCTTGGATGAGCTATTTTGTTACTTCGTTTTTTACCTTTTAAGTCTTCTACAGTAATATTATAATAATCAGCGACAGCTTTTTGGATTTTAGCAATATTATTGGTAGAGTAAATGTTTTTATTAACAAAATCTTTTAATGCTTCACAAGTAAACTCTAAATCAATGGTTTTAGGAACAATCATCGCAGTGTAGGCCATAAGACGATTTACAGCGCCCTCTAGGAAGCGGACATCATTTTGACAAGCGTTAGCGATATATTCGATACTTTCTTCTTTAATTAAGTTAGCAATGCTTGTGTTTTCAAGTTTTTTACGGATGATTCGACAGCGAAGATCAAAATCGGGAGGATAAATATCTACAGGTAGGCCCCACATGAAACGAGAACGAAGGCGCTCCTCTAAGATTTTTAAATCATCGGGAGATCGATCGGAACTTATGATTATTTGTTTATTAGCTTGATGTAAGTAATTAAAGGTATTGAAGAATTCTTGTTGAGTTTTTTCGGCTCCGACTAGATATTGGATATCATCAATTATGAGAACATCGACATTGCGATATTTATTTTTAAATTCAGTGGCGTATTCTAAAGGATTCTTGCCATTGTCGGGATTAGCAATGTTGGTGTATTCAGTCATAAATTCATCACAAGTACAGTAGAGGACTTTACGATTGGAGCTAGCAGTAATATAATTTCCTACCGCGTGCATTAGATGGGTTTTTCCAAGACCACTTTTACCATAGATAAATAAAGGATTATGGATGCGTCCGGGAGCTTCAGCGACGGCCATGGCGGCGACTTTAGCTAAACGGTTGGTGTCTCCAACGACAAAGTTATCAAAATTAAGATTCGGATTAAGATTAGTTTTAAAGTTACTATTTTCTTTGGGTGGAGGAGTTTCTTCTTTTTCTTTAAGGGAGGCTTCTTCTTCTAAGACAAATTCAATGTTGTAGTTTTTATTGGTTAAATTATATAAAGTATTATCAATAAGAGAATAATAGTTATCTCCGAGCATTTTTTTATGAATGTCCATAGGAACTTGGAAAACTATTTTATCATCAGTTAGAGTAATAATTTTTAGTTCATTAAACCAAGCATGGAAAGAGGCAGGATTGATTTCTTTATAAATACTATCAAGGAATTTTTTTAGTAACTCATCGCTTGTTAACGTGTTCATTAACCTCACCCCGCTTATAGTTTTAACGTTTGTAGGTTTATTGTACCGCAAAAATTGTCGAAAATAAAGCCTAAAATGATAATTGTTAATAAATGTGGAGTTATTAACATAGGGTTTTATAGGTAATATAAGGGATAAAGAGAGTTATCTACATTACTAACAAATTTGTTTATTAGGAAATTAACAATTAACAAGGGATAAAAATAGATCAAATGTGGATATTGGGGATAAGTTTATAAAATGGGGTTGTTTCGTTAGGATTATTCTTAAAGTTGGAAATTTTATTTTTGGTGGATAAATTATGAGTTATTAACTTTCTTTGGGAAAATACTGGTTGATAAGATATGCGGGGAAAAGTTTTTGGAAAGAGATCATTGTTTATAAGTTGTTTATAAAAAAAATTATACACATTATTAACATTAATTGTGGATAAGTTTCTTTAAAAATAATTTTTAGGGATGTTTGACTTTTTAGTATCCTTATTATATAATATAAATTGAAGTGGGAGTTTAAAGTAGGGTAGTTAATTAAAAGATGGTTATTAAACACAGGGAAAAACCTTGACTAATCCTTAATTAAATATTATAATGGAAATACTTGAAATTTTTAAGGAGGTGGAGCTCATGAAGAGAACTTATCAACCAAATAATCGTAAAAAGGCGAAAAAGCACGGATTTTTTGCTCGTAAAGAGTCTAATGTATTAAAAAATAGACGCAAGAAAGGTCGTAAAGTACTAGCTAGATAACCACTTTTTTAGAGTGGTATTTTTTTGCAATAAAGAGAGTGGTCATTTTGAAAAGATTAGAAATGGTAAAAAAAAATGCTGATTTTCAGGATATAATTGAAAATGGGAAGTGTTTAAAAGATACTTATTATAATATATATTATAAGGATAAGGGGAATGGTTTAAAGTTTGGACTTGCAGTTAGTAAGAAAATTGGTAATGCCGTAGTGCGAAATAAAGTAAAAAGAAGACTTAGAAGTATTATAGATAGTAATAAAAAGTTGTTTTCAAATAATAATTATATTATAATGGTAAAGAAGGCTGTTTTAGATATTCCGTTTAAAGAGATGGAAGAAAAACTAACTCAGATGATACAGAAAGGACTTAATAAATGAAAAAAAGTAAAATAGCAGTTTTAATATTAGTAGTTTTACTCATTACAGGTTGTGGTAATAGTAATTATATTATGGAAGATGATAAACCTGTACAAAATGAGAAGACGGGACAAGTTTTACAGAAAGATATTTTATGTAAACCGGAAGATAAAGAAAGTGATGAGATCTATAAAGAACATAAGAATGAGACGAAAATTAAATATGATAAATTGCCTAAGTGTTCAGATTTTAAAATAAATAGTAATAAATCATCGGGGATTTGGGAAGGTATATTTGTTAAACCTTTAGCATTTCTTATTTTGAAATTAGGATATTTAATTAATAATTTTGGTTTAGCGGTTATTTTAATAGGTCTTGCAATAAGATTAATATTAATGCCAATATCTCGGAAGACGATGCGTCAATCAGATAATATGCGAAAAGCCCAACCGGAATTATTAAGAATTGAGAAAAAGTATGCGAATAGGACAGATAATGAGGCGATGCTTCAAAAATCTCAGGAAATGATGCTAGTATATAAAAAGTATAATATTAGTCCTTTTGGTAGTTGTTTGCTGGCATTTATTCAACTTCCACTATTCTTTGCATTCTTACAAGCGATTAACCGAACTCCAGCGATATTCGAGGATAAGTTTTTAGGATTAACATTAGGTAGAACACCAATTGTGGGATTATTTAAGTATCATGAATGGTTGTATGTGATAATTATTTTACTTATTATATTAACTACTTATTTGTCATTTAGAAATTCAATGAATTCGAATCAAACTGGAAATCCGGAGATGGAAAAACAAATGCAATTTATGTTTAAGTTTATGATCATCATGATTTCAGTAGCGTCCTTATATTTATCTACAGCGATTGCTCTTTACTGGGTTGCTACAAACGGATTTGTCGTAATTCAAAATTGGGTGTTTAAATGGTTAGATAAAAGAGAGAATAACAAAGATTTAATTATTAGGCCTAAAAAGGAAAAATCTCAAAAGAAAGGAAAGTAGTTATGAATGTGGTAAAAGAAGTAGCAAAGACTAAAGAAGAAGCTTTAAATTTAGTTTTAAGTAAGCTTAATGCTCAAGAACAGGAAATTGTTTATAGTTATAAAGAGATAAAAGGGGGATTATTTAAAGGAACTACTTATGAGTGTGAAGGATTTTTGAGATCAGAAGTAATCTCGGATACGGAAGAATTTGTTAAAGATGTATTAAAAGGTATGGGAATAGATGCGAATATTGAAGTAAGTAATAAGGAAAATATTACAACTCTTAAGATTTATTCGACAAATAATCCGATAGTAATTGGGAAAGATGGAAAGAATTTGGAGGCTTTAACAACGATTGTAAGACAATATGTTAAAAATAAGGCTGTAAGTAATGCCCCAAGAATTATTTTGGATGTTGAAGATTATAAAGATAGACAAATTAAAAAAATAGAGAGACTAGCAAAGAATTTAGCTAGAGAAGTTTTAAAAACAAAACAAGATATTGAAATGGATAATATGAATTCTTATGAAAGAAGAGCAGTACATAATGTTTTAACCAATTTTAAAAATATTAAAACAGAGAGTGTTGGGGAAGAGCCTAATAGACATATTGTAATAAAATATGTAGAATAAGTACTTGATTAAAAGTGCTTTTTTTATAGAAAGAGGTTTTTATGAGTGAAATAGAGTTAGAAAAGATTATTAAAGATAATTATGAAGATAATGAAGTTAAAAAGATAATGGATGGGTTTAGGAAGAAAAGAAAGGTTAGTTTAAGAGTAAATACTTTAAAGGGAACAAGAGAGGAAGTTCTTAAAGTTTTGGATGAAAATAATATTCAATATAAAGATGTTTCGTGGTATCAAGAGGCATTTATTATAGATAATGCTTTAGAGTGGGAAATAAAAGAGTTGGATATTTATAAAGAGGGGAAAATTTATTTGCAGAGTTTATCGGCGATGATTCCGGCTTTAATTTTAAATCCAAAGGCGAATGAAAGTATTTTAGATATGACGGCTGCGCCTGGTGGGAAGACGACTTTGATGGCAGCTTTAAGTGATAATAAGGCTTTAATTACAGCGGTTGAAAAAAATAAAATAAGATGTGAAAGGCTTAAGTATAATGTAGAAAAATTAGGGGCAAAGAAGGTAGCGGTGCTTAATATGGATGCGAGGAAGTTATCTAGTGATTATAAATTTGATAAGATCTTGCTTGATGCTCCATGTAGTGGTGCGGGAACTCTTTATATTGATGATGGGAAGGTTATGCAGGAGTTTAGTGGGGAGCTTATTAAAAGGTCGCAAAATCTTCAAGAAGAGCTTTTTAGGCGGGCAGTGGATATGCTTAATAAGGGAGGATTGTTAGTTTATGCGACTTGTTCAATTTTAAAAGAAGAAAATGAGAAAATAATTGATAAGTTTATTAAAGAAGGAAAAGTAGTAGTAGAAGATATTTCTTTGGATAAGTTTTTAGATGTACCTAGGCTTAAAGAGGAGATACCTGGCGTTTTAGTGGTTGCACCAACGGGAGAATATGAAGGATTTTTTGTAGCTAGTTTAAGAAAATTGTAGAATTTTAGGTAAAATTTGGAAATTTTTTCAAATATTTTGTCGAAAATCCATTTATTTGTTTTTTAACGGATGGTATAATATTTATGTGGAACTGATAAAAGAAAATCATAGTAAAGGAAGATTTTATGATTTTTTATTTTAGATATAAAAGATTTATAAAAGGAAAGTTGCAGGTGGATTAGAATGAAAATATGTAAACAATATGATAAAGATGGAGATATTATTTTATATAATGGGAATTGTTTAGATATTTTAAAGCAAATTCCGGATGAATCTATCGATATTATTATTACTTCTCCGCCATATTGTATGAAGAAAGCTTATGAAAACTCTACAGATGATATTAATACATTTAGAGAAGTACATAAGACAATATTTCCAGAGTTATACAGAATTTTAAAACCTTATGGGAGTATTTGTTGGCAGGTTGGTTATCATGTGAATGATACTCAAACTTATCCTTTAGATTATATTGTTTATGATATTTTTACTAATAATAGTTCAAAATTAAAATATCCTTTGATTCTAAGAAATAGAATAATATGGACGTTTGGTCATGGATTAAATAGTACTAAAAGGTTTAGTGGAAGGCATGAAACAATACTTTGGTTTACTAAAGGAGATAAGTATACATTTAATTTAGATGATGTTCGAGTTCCTCAAAAATATCCGGGGAAAAGATCTTATAAAGGGCCAAATAAAGGAAAGATTAGTGGGAATCCTTTAGGTAAAAATCCTTCTGATATATGGGATATTCCTAATGTGAAGGCTCAACATATTGAAAAAACCAGTCATCCTTGTCAATATCCGGTGGCGCTTCCAAGAAGGTTAATTAAAGCTTTAACTAAAAAAGGAGATATGGTGTTAGATCCATTTATGGGTTCTGGAACAACAGGAGTTGCGGCGATAATGGAAGATAGAAAATTTATTGGAGCAGAAATAGTGCCAGAGTATTATGAAATTTCTAATCAAAGAATAAAAGATGCAATAAATGGGGATGCCAAAATTCGGCCAGATGTTCCAGCGATGGAACCTAATACTAATTCGGCAGTTGCTAGGATACCTGATGAATGGAGGTCTTTAAATGAAACTAAAAAAGAAGAAAAAAGTATTAACAGAGGAGAAGAAACTAGAGTTAGAGAAGAAAAAGCAAGCTAGAGCTTTTCAAAGAAAAATAAAAATAGTTTTTTTAAATGCGGGTTTTACTTATTTTAAGAGTGTTGGTAAAGAGTTTAATATTAGTGGAAGAAAAATTGAACTGGATTCTATTTATTTGTATGAAAATATATTAGTTATATGTGAGGATACAGGATCAACAACGCATATTAAAGAGCATGTAAGAAAAAAACATGAAGCTTTTACGCTAATAAAAAATAATCAGAATGAGTTTTTTGATTGGTTTAAAAAAACTTTTCCCGATTTTAAAGAGAATTATGATGAAGATAAATATATATTACGGTTTTTATATTTTTCTCAAAATGAATTGCCATTAACAGATGATGATAAGGAATTATATCCTTTAATAAAGTTTGTGGAAACACCAACGCTTAATTATTTTTATAAAATAAGTCAATGTATTAAGTTATCGTCAAAATATGAGATTTTTAAATTTTTAAATTTGGAAAAAAGTCAAATAGGGGATGCGACTAATGAAGAGTCTAGAAAAGTATTTAAAGCTCCAATAATATATCCTAAGGGAATGACGGGTCTTAAAAATGGGGTAAGAGTAGTTTCATTTATGATGTCGGCGGAATCTTTGCTTTCTATGTCTTATGTTATGCGAAAAGATAATTGGGAAGAGTCAATTTTATTGTATCAAAGATTAATAGATTTTAATAAAATAAAAAAGATTCGGGCTTTTATTGCGGAACATGGGCAAGCTTTTTATAACAATATTATTGTGGGACTTCCTGATACGGTATCTTTTTGTGATGCTTATGGGAATAAAGTTGATATTAATGATATAAGCGATTTTGAGTCATGTAAGTTAGAAATACCAGATGAAATGAATAGTGTATGTGTTATTGATGGGCAACATAGAATTTATGCACATTATGAGGGAGATGAAAAAGATAAATATGAGTCAAAAATTGCTCCTCTTCGGAAACAATTGCATTTATTAGTGACAGGTTTAATTTTTCCTAAAACTATGAATGACACGGAAAGAATTAAGTTTCAAAGTGAGATTTTTTCAGATATTAATTCTAATGCTAAGCCTGTTCAACCGGATGTACTACTTCATATTGCGATGTTGAAGAATCCACTTTGTGATGTGGGAATAGCTAGACATGTTCTTGAAAGTTTAAATCGTAAAGCAACATTTCTTAATATGTTTGAGTTTTCGTCTTTAGATGAGGGAAAAATAAAAATTGCGTCTATTATAAAGTTTGCTTTGAGATATTTGGTTACTATTACGCCTCAGGAAGGTAAGGTTAGTTTTTATAATTACTGGAGGGGAAATAGAAAGAAGTTGTTAGAGGAAGATTCGGAGGAATATCAAAATTATGTCGATTTTTGTGCGAAGAATTTGGATATATATTTTTCAGCGTTAAAGGCTAATTATAAAGATAAGTGGTTAATTAAAGAGAATAAGCTACTTTCAGTTATTTCTATTAATGGGTTTATTATCGCGTATAATAGGCAGTTGATAGAAAATGGGATTAGAGATTTTGAATTTTATAATAATTGTTTTAAAAAGTTTCATGTGGATTTTTCAAATGAAGGATTTAGATATACATCTAGTCAATATAGGAAATTTTCGGATGAAATACTTGCTAAAGTGTTTAATATGAAATAGATTGGGGGTTAGATTCTAATTATGTCGGTGATTAGAATCTTTTTTAGTTGTATGTTAAATTTAGTGCTTATTTCCTTGATAAATTGGTTAAATATGGCATCATCATTCATTGCTAGGTTAGTTTTGAAAATAGGGTTTTTAGAGTATTTTTTTAGGGTTTCTAGGTCTTTTTTAGTGATATTTTCGGCACTACAGATATATTGTGTTCCATTAATTATTATAATTATTATTTGGGGCATGTTGAATCATCTCTTTAGTAATATTATGATTTAAAGGGGAATTTATTATTCATGGGAAGATGGAAGTAATGGTTAAATCAAAAAATAGAATTAATAGCTATTATGGTAAAAAATATTAAAATTTAAGGTACTTAATATACAAGTATCTTTTTTAATGGTATAATTATCTATAGGAATAAATTTAAAAATAAGTGAAAATGAAAGGTTTTATTTTTTTAAGGAGAAATTTTAATAAATATGAAAGTAAGTATTATTGTCCCAGTATATAATTCAGAAAAGTATTTAAAGGATTGTTTAGATTCTTTAGTAAATCAAACATTAAAAGAAATAGAAATAATTGCTATTGATGATGCGTCTAGTGATAAAAGTTTAGAAATATTAAGAGAATATGAAAAGAAATATCCAAATAAAATTAAAGTTTATACTAATTTTAAAAATATAGGTCAAGGAGCTACTAGAAATAAAGGAATTGAACTCGCCACTGGAGAATATATTGGCTTTTTAGATAGTGATGATTATGTAAATTTTAATATGTATGCTAAAATGTATGAGATGGCTAAAAAATATGATAATCCTGATGTTATTACAACGGGTTTAGTGTTTGTTAAAAATGATGATTATTTAATTAATAAATTTAAGGGAATATTTCAAACAACTGGTAATGTTTTTAATGTTGCTGATAATCCTAGTGTAATATTAGATGAATCTCCATCTGTATGTAATAAATTATTTAGAAGTGATATGATTAAGAATGCTCTATTTATAGAAGGAAGAATGTGGGAAGACATTGCTTTTACTTATGCTAAATTGTTTAAAGCTAAAAGAATATTAAGATTTAATGATGCTGATTATTTTTATCGTCGTAGATCTAATGAGGGGGTTTCTTCTAAAAATAATCGATTTAATAATAATTTATTTGATATTTTTGAAGTTTGTGATTATTTGGAAAGAGAGCTAAAAGATGCAAATAAATATGAACAATATGAATATTATATAAAATTTATTCAGTTAGCATACTCATTATATCGAGTAACTGAGGTTTTTTCTTGGGATTTGGATCAAAATAAGAAACAAGAGTTAGTTTATAAAATGTGTAAATTAATAGTAGAGAAGTATGGAGATTGGCGAATTTATCCGAAAGAACTTTTATCTAGTAAAATTGGGATTATAGAACTTGAAAGAATAAATGAATATTTTGTAAAACATGGGCAATCTAAAGAAATGTAAGTAGTGGTATTATAGTATTTATTAAGAATTTTGCCTTATTAAGGTTTCACCAAATAGACAAATATACATATTTTATATTAGGTGATAAACTATGGATGAAAGAGTAACAAAGAAGGTTGTAATAGATCCTGGACATGGTGGTATCGGTTAAATCCAAAAATAGAAGAAATGGCTATTTTGGTAAGTAAATACAGAAAATTAAGGTACTTTAATAGGAAAGTATCTTTTTTGATGGTATAATATGTATATTTAGAGGTGAAGATTATGATTTACAAAAAAGATTATAAAATAAAGGGAAAAATTGTTGAAAAAGAAGATTTAATAAAACTAGTAAATGAAATAATTAATAAATTTACAAATAAAGAAATAAGTCTTAAAATAGTTGCAAATTTTAATGATAATTCATCGAATCTTTTTTAGTTGAAGGTTAAATTTAGTGCTTATTTCATTGGTAAATTGGTTAAAGATGGAATCATCATTCATTGTTGGGTTAGTTTTGAAAATGGGGTTTTTAGAGTATTTTTTAGTGATGTTTTCGGCACTACATAAATATTGTGTTCCATTAATTATTATAATTATTATTTGGGGCATATTGAATCATCTCTTTAGTAATATTATGATTTAAAGGGAAATTTATTATTCAAGGGAAGATGGAAATGGTTAGATACGGTAGAAAAAAATTTAAAATTTTTTAAATTAAAAGATTGATGAAAAAAACAAAAATTTAATAAAAAACTATAAAATTGTTATTTTGGTAAGTAAATACATGGGTTTAATGTTTTTGATAAAAGTATCTTTTTAAATATTCTTTTAAATGGTATAATTAGTATAAAGTTAGGTGATACAATGTTAGATCAAACTATAAATGATTTTATTCTTCCTGGATTATTATATATTGTGATATTTCCTTTAATTGGATTTACGGTAATAAGTGACTTAAAGGAAAAAGATAAGATAGAAATAAAAGAATATTTAAATATTAAAAAAATAGATATTACTCTATTATTAAAATATTTATTTTTATCATTTATTGTTAGAATATTATTAGAACAACTTGTTATATTCTTGAACATACCATCTACTGATATACAACTTCCTTTGAATATTTTTGAAATAATAACTGAGTTTATAATTTCTTGTATTTTTGCACCAATATTTGAAGAAATAATATTTAGATTTGGATTATATAAAAAATTAAATAAGAAACTGAATATTTCTATTTCCATTTTAGTAACATCTTTAGTCTTTACCTTAATACATTTATATAATATTGATGGTGTTATAATTTTGTTAGGACTAAGTTTGATATGGCAGTATTTATTTTATAAAACAAATAATTTAATTTATCCTATTCTTTTACACTTTTTTCATAATTTATATGCATTGAGCACTAATTTGCTTAATTATAGCAATTATTGGTATATATTATTAACGATATGTATTATTGGATATATTATTACAATAACAAAAAAACAGAAAAATTAACTTCTGCTTTCAGACTATTGATTAATAAAAATTTAAAAACAGTGGATGGAAGATGAAAGTCTTACTATAAAGGACTGCAAAAAAATATTAAACATTAATTTTATTTGTAGATATGATGGTAAGCTTTTTAAGATTTTAATTATTGGAACTCATTTTTGATTACCACATTTAGAACAATTATAAGGATATCTATTAAAGTTTTTTAGAATAGCAAAATCTATAATGAAATAAATGAAAGAAAGATGTATTATTAAAAGAATTAATGAAAAAAGAAATAGCAAGTGGGTAATTTTATAAATATACTTAAATTGTAGGGAGATGTGTGTTATAATTATATTGATAGAGGTTGTTGAGTTTTATGAAAAGAACTTTTAATTTAGTTTTGGTAATGTTAATATTTTGGCCATTTACTGTGAAAGCAAATATTATTTGTAATGATGGAACAACTAGTCCGAGTTGTAGTACTTGTCATAAAGGGTGTTGTTCCAAACATGGTGGTTGTTCAACTGGTAATAGTACTTCAAATTCAACTGGTTCAACAAATAAAAATCCTACTGTAATTGAAAAAGTTAAAAGTAGTGATAATTCTTTAAAAAAAGTAGTTGCTGATGGAGAAGAAGTTTTAATTTCTGATGATATGATTTATTTCACTACAAAGGAAAATGTTACTGTATTGGTAATTCCAAATGATTCTAATGCTACTGTTGATTATAAAAAAAATCCAGATTTAATAATTGGTGAAAATAATATTAGTATAAAAGTAACTGCTGAAAATGGAAGTGTAAAAAATTATAATTTAAGTATTACTAGAGGAAAATTATTAAGTGATAATAAAAATATTAAAATATTTGTAGATGGTAAAGAAGTGCATTTTAATTTATTTAAAAGTGATGTAATATATATTTCCAATGATAAAGATAAAATAGATATAACTTATGAATTAGAAGATTCTAAAGCTAAAGCAGAAATTATTGATAATGAAAATTTACAAGTGGGCTATAATGAAATAATTGTAAAAGTTCAATCCGAAAATGGTGATGAGCAAAATTATATACTAGTGGTTCAAAAAGAAGAAATAGAAAATAAAACAGAAAAAGATAAAGTCAGCATTAAAGAAGATGTATTTAATAATTATTCTTCTGAAGAAGATGATAGAAATATTTTTCTATCTTTAGGTTCCTTTACTTTACTGGGTGGGGCAGGTTATTTAATATATAAACGATTTAAGAATAAATAATATTATTTATTTGTTAATATATAATATAAATTAATAGTGTGTTTTCTTATGGTAACTATTTTAAAAATTGTGGGTATATAAAATTTGAAAAGTAAATAATTGAGAAATAATCACTTCAAAATAGATATTTGCATATTTTATATTAGGTGATAAACTATGGATGAAAGAGCAGCAAAGAAGGTTGTAATAGATCCTGGACATGGTGGGGAAGACCCTGGTACAAGTGCGAATGGAATTGTAGAGAAAGATTATACTTTAAAGATAAGTAAGTATATGCATGATAGGTTGGATCAGTTGGGGATTGAAAATGATCTTACGAGAGATAGTGATGTTAGTTTAAATTCGACTATGAGACCGAGAGTGGCGTTAAGTAAGTATGGTAATGGTAATGATGTAATAATGGTGTCTAATCATATAAATGCAGGAGGTGCTGCATTAATAATGTATGAATAAATTAATTGTTCTCTAAGGCAAAAAATAATTTGTTAAGAAAGACTTTTTATGTGTAAAAAATCATAATTTTTAAAAGATGTTGAATTTTTATTAAATTTAATTGAAAAAATATTTTATATATTTTTTGAACACATTGTAATAATTGTATATGAAGTAAAAAAGTTAACTGAAGAAACAGCAATATTAATTAACTTATGGCCAGAAAGAAAACATGTTAAAACTAAATAAAAAGAAATTGATTGATTTTTCTTTTTTGAATTGATACATTATCTAAATATCTTCTTGATAAAAACCTTAAGTTATTATATACTTCATTATTTTCTCTTACTTGATTAATTTATGCTAATTATTACAACATTATTCTGCTAACTTTAATGAATCTTTTTTATCATTTTTAGCTTTTTTAATCTATGATCATGATATTTTTTTATTTTTAAAGCATTTTCTGCTACTACAAATATCCTAATATAGGTAAATGATATGTACCTGTTTTCTCCATTACTATTTTTAATTTTTCTTTGGGGAAATCTTTTATTTTTTCTTCCAATAATTTTAATCCATTGATATCATGTTTTATTTTAAAATATTTTTTAATTACTTCTTCTATATTTGAAATGATTGCAACTGTACTTTTTCCTTTTGATTCATCAATTCCTACTCCATACTTCATTTTTCTTTTCTATTATAATTGGTCTAACCACTATGTATATCTTCATTTTGGTTCTTTACACGAGAATTATTTAAATCTCAACCTGCTTAATCGAATATATTATTTGAAGGTTGGATAACACTTTTTATTACGAGAACTTTGTCTCTAAAAGCAAGACGTTATCTAATCACTTTAATCATAATAAAAAGAAGTTAATATTCATCTAAATTTCTGTAATTAATTATTACACTTTTATAGTACTAAAATTTGAAATTAAATGTAAATTATATTTTTTATTCTATTTCTCTAAAGTTATCATATTTTCCATAAGCAGATAAAGAAAATCTAATGGTTTCTTTTATTTCATCATCAGAATATCCACACTCTTTTAAAACATAAGATGGTTTTGAATTGCTACAAGCTGAACCTGTACTAGCTGAAATTATTTCTGAAGCATTTTTTAAAAACAATTGATTATTATATCCTTTTAATCTTACGCTGATCAATCCAGGAATTTTATTTTTAAAGTCATTATTTATTTCTATTTTATCACCGAAGACTTCAATCAATTTTTTCTTAAATTGTTGTTCATATTTTTTTAGTAATTTAATATTTTTATCTAAGTCTCTTTGAGCAATTTCAGCAGCTTTCCCTAAACCAACTATTTGATGAACTGCTAATGTACCACTTCTAAATTCAAATTCTTGCTCGCCACCATGTATCAAAGGAGTAATTTTAGGATATAAATTATTCTTATCTTTTCTCATGAAAATGATGCCTACTCCTTTAGGTCCATAAAATTTATGAGCAGATAAAGATAAAAAATCAACGTCACTATAATCCTGCAAATCAATTAAACCTTTTCCTGCAAATTGAGTAGCATCTGTATGAAATGCTATTCCTTTATTATGACAGATATTAGAAAGCTTTTTTATATCATTTATTCCACCTAATTCATTATTGGCCCACATTATAGAAACCAATATAGTATTTGGTTTTATGGCTTTTTCTAATGCTTTAGAATCTACTAATCCGTTCTTATCAACAGGTAAAAATGTTATTTCATATCCGTTATCTTGTAAAAAAAGAGCAGTATTTTTAATACATGAATGCTCAATAGAACTAACAATAATATGATTACCCTTATCTTTATTTGCATGAGCATATCCCTTTAAAATAAAGTTATTACTTTCCGTAGAACCACTTGTAAATATTACTTCATCAGGTCGGCAATTTATAAACGAAGCTACTCTTTCTCTTGCTATATTTACAGCAAGCTGAGATTCTAATGCTTTTTTATAATATTTACCATTTGGATTACCATAATATTCAGAAATATATGGAATCATTTCTTCATATACTTCAGGCAAAACTTTTGTTGTTGCTGCATTATCTAAATATAACATTTAACATACATTCTCCCTTCATATCAATTTAAAAATTGAATCTAAAATTTTATCATAATTACCTTTTAATTGATATTCATCATAAAGTGCATTTACCCCTCTAGCTATATGTGAATTAAATAATTCAGGAAACAATTCAGAATCAGATACTTCTTTATCTAATTGCTCAATTAACAATGCTCTATATAGTTCATCATAATCACCAGTAATAGTTACTCTTTGATAAGTTGCACCTCTATGATCATTATTGTTCTCATTATATTCGCTTCTTGGATCTGTTTTACTTCTTAATGATAAGCCTAATGCAATTCTCATAACAGAGGCTTTAGTTGATAACTTTAATAACTTTTGAAGTTCAATTATTTTTTGTTCAATCTCAAGAGAAGTTGTTAATCTACCATTCATAATCAAAAATATGCCTCCTTTATTTCAGTTTTACCTTCTTTTTCATCATTAATTAATGTATAAGTTTTACTTAAATGATTTTTAACAATTTTATATAAATCACCAACAATTTCTTCATCTGTTGATAATATTAAGACTTGATCAGAAATCGTACACAATATTTTTTCTACAAATAATGCTCTATTCTCTTTATCTAATCTGGCTAAAGGTGTATCAAATGTAAAAATATTATTTCTATCAGATAATTTAAATATAGACCATACTATTGCAGCAATTAATAGTTGTTTTTCACCAGCAGACAATATTGTTATATCTTTTTCGATTCCTTTATTATCATACAAAGTAATTTTATATGAATCTTTCTCAATCTCCATTTTTGTTATATAGTTTTCCTTTTTATTTATTTCATCAAATTTTTTCACAGCCAAATCTGCTATTTTAGTTAGGCAATTAGTAGTTTGCTTCTTTTGATATTCTTCGGAAATCTTTAAAATTTTACGAGCAATAAAGAAACTGTTTCCCTCTTTCTTTTCCACATCTAATTTCTTTTCAATAGTTTCCAATTCAATAAATGCACTATTAACTTCTGAACTAGCTCTTTTAATTTCTTTTTCAATATCTTTTATCTTTGATTTTAAATCTTCAAGAGATATTTCAATGCCTTTAATTTCTTTTAACAAACTTTGTAAATCTTTTGAATTTGCATTTTCATTTTTACCAATTATTTGCTTATAGACTTTTGTATTATTTAAATCGTTTCTAGTGCTTTTTAATATTGTTTTTAATTGTTCTGTATCCAATTTTTTAAATCTACTAAAAAAGTCATCAATCAGTTTATTTAGTTTAGGGGTTGAATGATACTTTATTTCTAAATCACTATTTCCTGATAGATTATGTAAATCCTTTCTAATCTTTTTTACTGAATCTTCACCCAATAGTGAACTTATTTCATCAACATATTGTAAAAGAATTCTAGGTTTTTCTTTTTCTATTTCACTTTTAATATGTTTTATTCTATCAGCATTTAAATAAAATACTACATCATCTTCCAAAAACTCTTTTATAGTTGCCATATTTTGTTTACGATTATTCTCCAATAATTCCAAATAACTTCTCATAGCAAATCTATCTTTATCATTTAATCCACCATAATTTTCAAACTTCTTCAAAAGATTCTTCAATTTAAAATTTTGTT
The DNA here is from genome assembly GCA_947593275.1 of uncultured Bacilli bacterium. Taxonomy (GTDB): domain Bacteria; phylum Bacillota_I; class Bacilli_A; order RF39; family UBA660; genus Caccenecus. Next base: position 7,989 of record CANQDN010000002.1, on the reverse strand, counting down.
CCGTTGCTGTTTTATTATATTTTTCATAAACATCATTAAGATTTTTTAAATTTTTTTGTGCTTCATTATATTTATTACGATATTCTATTAAATTTATTTCATCAGCAGTAAATGTTTTTCGACTTTTTTCTTTTTCAATATAAAAATTAATATCATCTTCCATTTTTTCAAAAATGTTCAAATTAAAATTAATATTAATTATTTCTTTTAGATATTCAGATATTTGATTTTCATCAATTATTTGTGCTATCTTTTCACCGTCAAATAACATTGTATTAATGATAGCAGGTGGCATAATTTCTTTTAACTTTGTTTGAATTTGTTCAATCTCTTCATCATCAAGATAAGAATCATTTTTTTTCACTCTCAATGTTTCTGATATAGAATCCCCAACCTTTTTCCATGATCTAGAAAAAAGATAAGTATTTTCAATATAATTTTCAATCAAAACAAATTCAATATCTATTCCAAAATATGAAATGCGTTTTTTAGATTCTACATAATTAAAAATTTTATTTAATGAATTATAATATAAATTGCTACTTGTTTTCAAACCATAAGCATAAGTTCCAAACAATCCTGTTTTTATAGAATTAAGAAGAGTTGTTTTCCCAGCTCCATTTTTTCCTCCTATTAAAATAATATTTTTCTTTTTATTTACATCTATATCAAACAGATTATTGTCACCTATATAAGGTCCAATATTATGCAATTTAATTTTAGTTATCTTCATGCTGCACACCTCCCATCTATCTAGATATGAATATAGTCTTGATTTAATAATTTAGAAAGTTCCTTTTGAATATTATCTCTTCTAGTTAAACCATAACTGTTTTTCTCTAAATATAAAATCCTTTTTACTAATTCAAAATCAATTCCATTATTAGTACATACATCTTTTAAAAATTCTAATTCTGTTTCACTTAATAATTTAATATCATCGGAAATAAAATTTAAGTCTACGTTCATAACCTCTTTATATATTTTGCAAACATCATCATTCCAGTATCCTTGCTCTAACCATAATTTACTTATTGCTATCAACTCATCTTTAGTAATCAATTCGTAATCTATTTTGAATTCTTCTTTTATCTGCTTTTGAACTTTAAGAAGTTTTCTTAACATTTCTTTTCTTTCTTCAAAAGTGAAAGGACCTAATCCTAATTGTCCATATCCATCATTTGTTTTGCAAATAATTTTGGGATCATCACATCTAGATAAATCTACTCTATTATCTTTTATATATTTTATTGCAATATTTTTATTTTCAAATATATTCCATTCATTACCAAAATTATCTAATCCAGTATTAATGTCAATCTCTATTCTTTCACGATCACCTTTTTTGGGAATAATTAAGGTATTATCTTTTTGTTTGATAGAAGAAAAATAAATTTGTCCTGAAGCTCTTCTTTTCATTCTTAAAGTTCTATCATCTCTAATACTATATAGCCAATTTCTATAATCCAACAAAGGGATTAACCATTTTTGTCCACTTTGTATGAATCCACTAAGTGCCTTATCCTCAGCAACAACAGTACAAACCCAACATCCAAATCTACTATTTCCACAACTTCCTGCATTTTTAGTTTCTTCATCTACAATTAATGGACATTCTGTATTTGAAGAACTATCTGCATACAGCTTAAATAATTCTTGATTATTGCCACCCCATGGGCAAGGATAATTTAACAATACATTCCAGACATCATCAATAGTAAATTCTATGATTGGTGCAAATGTGAAAGCATTATTTAAAGTAGTATGTCGCATCAAATCACTACTTTTTACACTGTGAGAATTTAAAACTCTATCCCTAGAATTACTTTCACCTTTTCTAACACCTAACACCATAATTGCTTCACCATTAGAGGCAACAATTTCTTTGATAAATCTATTAGCTGGTTCAATTTTCATTCGATCTGTACACCATCTAAATGTTTGATTCGGACAAGGATAACCTCTTCCTATTAAATTCGACCAAAATGTATTATCAAACTGTGGTTGTACTTTGTGTGTACTAATTGGAAGAAAATTCTTTTTACCATATTGTTCCATCATATATAGTGTAGAATTAATTTCATTAATAATCAAAGGAGTTTCAACAAGTGTATCTGAACTTATAATATATACATGTTTATTTAATTGGTCCACATTTAATTCTGATAATGCAGTTAAAACAACAGTACACGTCGCCGTTGAGTCTTTACCTCCACTATATCCAATTATCCATGGTCGATTGTCCTGTAAATAAACTCTTTTAACTCTCTCTATTGCTTCTCTATATTTTTTACCTTTTTCATCTATTATATTTTTTAGTTTCATAATACACTTCCTTTATTTTTTACAATCCTTCTTCCTCCAAAATATCATTTATGGTTTTTTGACCTAAATTACTTTTTTCGTAGAATTTATCTAATATATCTTTTATATTATCAACTTGTTTATCAAAAACTACATCTGACAACATATCATACAATATATCTATTCCTCCCATTGCATAATCTTCAAACAGTTCTCTTTTATATAATTTTTTAGGATTTTCAATAGAATTTTCTTCAAAAGCTAATTTCATAGCATTTTCAGCATCAATATCAATTTCATTATTTAAAGTAACAACTTGATATAGAAAATCTATTTTATCAGATCTTGATTGAAGAACATTTCTTGGAATATTTGCAGTTACAGAACTATCGTTATCTTGAACATCTTTTTGATTATTTATAAATCCTAATACCCCAGACATCATATAAATATCAACTAATAAAAATCCATATTTATTTGCAAGTTCTTGATATTTTTCTGCTTTTTTACCTCTAATTACTATATCAGTTTGAAAAGTTAACATATTATTTTACCTCCTTTTCAATTAGTGAAATACTTGATGAAGTACCATTCTTATCTATATTATACATTAGTCCTATTTTCTCTTTTAGTGCTGTTTCAACAACACCATCCCATTGACTATCAGCAGAAAACAATATTATTTGATCTGTAAGTGTAGGAATTAATGAAGTTACATTTTTTCTGTGGCTTAAATCTAATTTTGCAAATGGAGCATCCATTACTAAAGTAAATCTATCATCATCTGCTATTTCTAATACTTCATTTTTTTCTTTAGAAATAAAATCCTTAGCAATTGAAATAATCGAACCTACAAATGCAAAACTTGTGACTATTTTTTCTCCTTCTGATAAAGTAAATGTTTTAAATTCATCAGTAACAGTAAAATTATAATCATCTTCAATATAAATATTTTTATCAGAATTTAACATTTTAGATAACAATTCACTAGTTTTTTCCTGTAAATCTGCTTTAACTTCTTTTTCTTTTTTATTTAATCTTGATGTCATATCACTTATTAATTTATCGCAAATATCTACTTTAAATTGAACAGCATCATTAATATTACTAGAAACCGTAATTCTACTTCTTTCATCTTCTCTATTTCTTTGAGTTTGTTTTAAAACTTCTATTTGATTTTTGCAACTTCCTATTGCTTGATTTTTAGATGCTATTAAAGTTCTTAATTTCATATATTCTTCATTGTATTTTGACAAATCCTGATCTCCAACATCAGCTATTATTTTTTCATTTTCATTCATTTTATTAGTTAAAATATCTTTTTGATTTATTAAATTATTGTATTCATCATACATTCTATTGAAATTTTCATAATACTTATTGTTATTATCAACTGCATTTTTAATATTTACTTCTAATCCTTTCAATAAGATACTATAACTTTCTGGAGGTAAATAACTTCTTAACTTTTCTAATTTTTCAATAGCAGATGGATTATTATTTAAATTATAGCCACAAATACATTCACCTTTTTGTAAAATATGATTAATAGCATTGGCATTTATTCCCTCAATTGCTTTATCACTTAAATCGCTCTTTTTTATTTTATCAGTTAAAATATCAAAGGTAGAACCTAGAAAATAGTTAACACTAGCAGTACCAAAAGTTTTAAATATATCTGTCTTTTTCTTTTCAATATCAGCTTCAATTCTTTGCATTTGATTAGCATATTCATTTCTTTTGTTTTGTAAGTCTTTTAATCCTGCATTTGATTTCAATATATCATTAACTTTTGATTGTTTTCTTTCTAATTCTATTAATTCATTCTCGTAATTATCTTTTTTTCTTTTTTCTTCTTCTATTTGTTCATCTATTAACTTTAATTCTTCATTAATTTGTGACAATCTCGAAGAACTATCTGACACAAATTCTGTTTCAAACTCTTTTTTTGCTTTTTCAAGATGAAATTTCGCATTTTCAAGAACATCTAATCCTAATAAATTTTTGACTGCATTAGATAAATCTTTTTTACCAGCTCTTTGATTATCAACCAAGTCCTGCATTCTTTCACCATCGAACAAAAAGTATGTAGATAAATCACTTGGAAAAATTTCTCTAATTGCATTTTGATCAGTTCTTTTTGTTTCACCAGTATCAGGATCTGAAATTGTAAATAATCTATCCTCATCTAATTTTTGAATATTACTATTTGTATTTCTAATATAATCAATATAATTTCTACAAGTATATATTTTCTTTAGATGCTCAAATTCTAAACTTACTTCTACTCTTTCCTTTTCACCAATTTCTATTTGGGAAAGAATTTCTTTAGTAATCAATTCATCTGGATTTTCTAATTTTACTTGACCATATAAGCACCAATTAAATGCTTGTAATAAAGTTGTTTTTCCAGCCCCATTATTACCAGTAATAACAGTTACATTTTTACTTTTATCCGTTGAAAAAGAAAGTTCAGTATCACCTTTAAATTGTCTGAAATTATGCAGTTTCATCTTTCTGAATATCATTCTTTTTCACCTCTCGTTCTATAATATTTTTAATTAATTTTATCATGTCAGAATCTTTTTTTTCTTTAGTATTAAAATTCTTTTTTTCAGTAAAAATTATTTCTAGTAATACTCTTGCTGATATTTCATTAATCATTTCACTTCTACTCTTCATCTATTAAACCTCCAATATTATATTTATCTCTAGCATCTACTATATTCTCTCTATCAATATTATAAGTTTCTAATAATTCATTTATAAAATCTTCACCTTGTTCAGAATTTTCTGCTAAAAAATTGAATTCATACACTCGTTTCAATTCACTTTCTACCAAAGAAGACTTAGTAGAATTTTCATCCATGTTAGGAATAGTCACAAAATCATGAATATACGCAAATTCTTTGCCTTTATATAATCTAAGCACTCTACCTCTCCTTTGAATAAATTCTTTAGGATCTGTACTACTTGCTAGAATAAAAGCATGTTGTATTGCTGGAATATTTACACCTTCATCAAGACATTTAATCGCAACTATTGCCTGTAAATCTGTACCATCACTAAACATCTCAATTATTTCTGCTCTCTCATCTGGAGTTTCTTCTGCTGTAAATTTTCTATTTTTTATTCCATATTCATTCCATAATATTTGGCAAACTTTTCTAATTTGTCTTTCTTCACTTCCATCAGATTCATCAGTTGTTTTTGTAGCACCACAATATACTAAAATATAATTTCTGTTAGAATATTGACTCATCAACTTTCTAAGTTCAACTAACTTATTACTTGCACCAGCTACTAATTTTGATCTTTTAATTAATAAATTTTTGGCATAATCATTAATTACAACCCTACCATTTATTTCTTTAATATTTTGAGCAATTTTTAATGAAAGTTGATTATATTCTTCCTGTTCTTCATCAGTTAATCTCACTTTATGTGGATAATAATAATATTTTGTTAAATATCCTTCATTAATAGCTCTTTCCAAATCAAAAGAATATACTTCACCACCAAAATAATCAAAAATAAATTTAGTATTTTCTTCATCTCTGAATCGTTTAGGAGTTGCTGATAATCCTAATCTATACTTATACTTATCATCTAAACATTTCTTCATTGATGTCGTTCCAGCATTATGTGCTTCATCTACTACCAATAGAATGTCACCATTAACATTGCCTAAAAAATCTTGCATTTCTTTTGTTGAAAAGGTTGCATTTGTTGTTACTAAAGTAAAATTATTGATTGTTCCATAATTAAATAATTTTACTTTTCTATATACTCTTTCTCTCCAATTTGAATATTTAGAATAACATATAACAGGGCTTAAATTAAATGCTTTTACATCTTCAACCCATTGTTCTACTAAATGTTGATATGGGCAAACAATTACAATAGCTAATTTTTGTAAATCATTCCATAAACGAGTTACTCCATATAATCCAGTTAAAGTTTTTCCTGTACCCGTTGCCATCGACAATAACCCTCTATAATTATTATCACACCAACTATTTACTGCATCATCTTGATATGGTCTAGGATTAAACCACTTTGGTAGTAATGGATATTCCATATCATTAACTAAATAATTTACATCTTCTACATTTGAATCAATACTTTGTTCAGGAATATAATTTGATTTTCTGTATTCTAATAATTTATTTTTTAATGCTTCAGGGAATGCCTGAACATCAAGCCTATTGGTCTTATTTTCCCACAAATCATTAAAATCCAATTCATATTCTTTAACATATTCATTTGATTCTTTATCCCATGATTTAAATACAACAAACGATTCAAAATTTGTATATTGACCATTATTTGTTTCGTTCATAGAGCCTGTAAACATAATCTTATTATTAAGTGCATCTTCTATGATTCCAAATTTTTCATGATAAGCCCCATAATCATCCATCAATGCAATTTTTATATCTAATCTATTATCAGCTATAAGAGTTGCAATATAATTTAATTTTTGTTTTACATTTTCTGATTCAATATTATTAAATTCTCTAATCATAGCATCTAATATAACATCGAATTTCATTCTATATCCTAAATTAATAGTATTAATATCTTCTTCACTTAATTTTGGCGATGCTATAATTTGTACTGTTCCTCCATTTGAAATTAAATTAGACAATCCTTGAGAAGCATTAATTAATGAAGAAATTGTAAAATAGCCAACAGCTCTTTTATAACTAGTAGCAACTGATAAAGTAGGATTATAAAAATCTTTAATCATATTATTTTTATTACTTCTATATGATCTTTCAATATTTAAATCAGTCAATAACATAATATCACCTACTTCTCTTACTAGTGCCAAAAAGCACACTCATCCAATATTATCATTATATCATATTTTTATGTATTTCTCGATATGTTTTACTCATTTTTTTATGTGACTTTTAAGTGAAAAGTTCTCTTTTCTGAAAAAGAGTTTTAAATGAAAAGTTCTCTATTGAAATAGTAAAGAAAATACTATTTCTTTTTTTAAATTTTAAATGAAAAGTTCTCTATTTATTGTTATGATATTTTAAATAGATTGGAGAAAAATTTTATGCTGAATGAAAAAGAAAAGAAAAAGTATAACATTATTATGAAAGTAGAAAAAGGTGAAATAACAAGAAAAGAAGCAAGTTTAGAACTTAAAATGTCAATACGACAAATTGATAAGTTAAGACTTATTTATCGCGAACATGGAGAATCCGGCTTTATTCACAAAAATCGAGGGAGAATATCAGAAAAGAAAATTGATAAAGCTATAATTGAAGAACTAAAGCAATTATATTTAAATGAATATTACGACTATAATTTTGAAGCATTTTACGATGAACTAACTGAAAATAAAAAATACAAAGGTAAATATGCCATATCATATTCAACTTTGTATAACACATTCCTTAATGACGATATAATATCGCCCCTTGCACATAAAGGAACAATTAAATTATACAATGAGAAAATAAAGAAAGCAATTATCAATAAAGAAAATATATCGGAAGAAAAAATAGAATTGTATGAAACGAGACAAATTGCTTTTACTAAAGCACATACAAGAAGAGCAAGTAATATGTTTGTTTTTGGTCAAGAAGTACAGATGGATGCTTGTGAGAAAAAGTGGTTTGGTGGAATTGTATCTTATTTACATCTTGCTGTAGATAAAGGAACTAA
>CANQDN010000001.1 GCA_947593275.1 uncultured Bacilli bacterium | reverse complement strand
CGATAGTTGGATAACCTTTTTCTTCATAATAGAACATTAAAGCTTCCGGATCTTTTCTTTTAGATATTTTTCTAATTGCCCCCGTTTCTTCATCTTTCTTCAAAATTAAAGATGTATGAATATATTTAGGCATCTTATAACCAAATGCTTTAAATAGCTCATAATGAAGGGGTACACTACTCATCCATTCGTTTCCCCGAACAACATGTGTAGTCCGCATTAAATGATCATCAACTAAATGGGCAAAATGATAAGTTGGCAGTAAATCTCCACTTTTCATAATTGGTACATCTAAGTCATTCTCCGGAAATGTTAACTTACCTTGAGTTAGATCTTCAAATATAAACTTTCGATTAAAATCCCCCTCTGACTTAAACCGAATAACAAACTTTTCTCCAGCTTTAATTCTTCTTGCAGCATCATCCGGCGTTAAATCTCTACATTTTGCATATTTCCCATATATTCCTATTCTTTTTTTACTTTTAGTTTGATACTCTCTTATCTCATCTAATTCTTCTTTTGTTAAAAAACAAGGATAAGCCCTTCCAATGCTAATTAAATATTTCACAAAAGCATGATATATCTCAATTCTTTCACTTTGAATATAAGGCCCATACTCTCCAACAACTTTCCCATCATATTCATATTCTTGAGGCTTAATATCATAATAATTTAAAATATGATGAATAAAATCTACAGCCCCCTCTACTGTTCTTGCTTGATCAGTATCTTCATTTCTAAGAAAAAATACTCCCCCACTAGATCTTGCTAAAACATAATCTATAACGGCACTCATCATATTCCCAATATGCATAAAACCCGTTGGACTAGGAGCAAATCTTACTACTTTGGCTCCTTCTTTTAAATCTCTTTCTGGATATTCTTTTTCATAATCTTCTGGTGTTTTTGTTATATTAGGAAATATTAAATCTGCTAGTTCTTTTTGAGTCATGATTACTCCTTCTTTCTGTACTCTTATTTTACTTTAAAATATCCAAAAAGTAAAGAACAAACCACTATTTAAAAAGTCTTATTATTCTTCAAAAATTCTCTTAATACTTTAGTTAAAGCTCTTTTTTCAATTCTTGATACATAACTTCTAGATATATGCAATTTTTTAGCTATCTCCTTTTGTGTTTCTTCCTCTTCCCCCAAAAGCCCATATCTTTTAATTAATATTTCTTTTTCTCTCGGACTTAAAATCTTAAAATATTTCTTTAAAAGGCCAATATTTTCTTTTTTATGCAAACTATCTGCAATATCAATACTATCGTCTTTAATTACTTCCATAAGGCTTATTTCATTTCCATCTTTATCATAACCTATCGAATCATTTAAACTAACTGTATTCTGATTCTTTTTATTACTCCTAAAATACATCAATATCTCATTTTCAATACATCTTGCTGCATAAGTAGTTATCTTAGTAGACTTACTTCTTTTATAAGAATCAATCCCCTTTATTAACCCAATAGTTCCAATACTTATTAAATCATCGGAATTAGTTTTAACAGAATCAAATTTTTTCACAATATGGGCAACTAATCTTAAATTATGTTCAATTAACTTATTGCGAGCACTAACACTTCCTTTAAGCATCTCATCAATCGCCTGTTCTTCTTCCTCATGACTTAAAGGATCAGGAAACACCTGATTAGAATAACTACCTGTAAAAAACAGCATATCTTTAATTATATTAAGTATATTAAATAACATCAAAAAACACTTCCTAATAAATTATATTAGAAAATAATTTTTTTAAAATAAAAAAGCAATAAAATGCTTTTAATAATTACCTTTAAATAAATCACTATGACTACCAGTTGCAAAAAGTAATAAGACTAATTTATCATCAACATATTTATAAATAAGTAACCAATTGGGATCAATATGACACTCATAACAATCCTTATAATATTTATCATTATTTATTTTATGATTTCTATATTTATAATCAAGTTCTTGTAAATTTGCTAAGTTTGTCACAACATTTAATAATTGATCTACATCATAACCTTGTTTTAATATTTTCTTTAACTGTTTTTTAAATTTTATAGTATAATCTATATGATATTTTGTATCTAAATCAAAATCAATCATCTAATATTGATTCAAGCATTTCCTTTGCATTACGATAACCTGTTTTCTTACCCGCTCTTATCTCTTTTTCTAATCTTTCCCCCTCTTTAAGTGCTTTTAATAGCTCTCTAGTTGGTTTAGGATTAACTACTTCAAAAGGAATGCCATCTTTCTTTACTACTTGAGTTAAAGCCATATTAATAAAAGTACTCATATTTAAACCTAAATCTTTCAGTATTGCTGTAGCTTCTTTTTTAATTTTAGCATCAACATTTACATTTATTGCACTTGTTGCACTAGCCATTATTATTCATCTCACTTTCCATAAAAAGAATAACATATAATAACAATTATGTCAAGATATTATCTTTATAATAACTACATATTATCTATATTATTATATGCAATATTTTAAAAATTATTGATAATCAAAAAGCAAGGAAAGAGTTCCTTGCAATGAAGTTTTTTATTCTTGCCTACATATAATAAGTTAGAAAAGCAATGTAAGCAAGATTATGATACTATATAGGGATTAGATGAAGTACCCTTTGGCTGATTCTCATGTTCAAAAGTAAATTTAGTATTAGCTTTTAAATTAATTACGGGGCGAAAACCACTAGAATTACTTACATTAAGATTAGTAAAACCACCACTCTGCACGACACTAAACACAAATTGAACTGAAGGAGAAAAATAATCAGGAGTCATTGTCCAATAATTTTGATCAGTATGTAACCAAAATCCTGAATTCACTGAACCCCATACTCCTCCTGCAAAAACTACTTCATCAGCAGTAATAATTCCTATAGGATACTTTAAACTTTGAGTTCCCTTTATAATCGTACTAACTGTTCCATTCTGTTTTATACCTATTGACTTTTCATATGTAAAATAATCATCATTTTTATGAGCATTCGTGCTACATTTCAACATAGGGTCCTTTTTTCTTTCTATTCTTAAAAATCCTCCATAATATGTATATGTATTTCCAGTACCTCCAGTATCAGGCAAATTTTCTTGCCATGTTATATTACTATTTGTTGAATTTGATCTGTCATTGCAAAAACCGGCATTTATATCTATTCTTCCATCCCCATTATTCCATTCATCTACTAAATTAGTTTCAAACCATTTTTCTAATGTAGTTAAGGCAGAACTTTTTGTGCCTCTTCCATGAGCTATATCTTTTTGATACTCATAACCTGCATACATGTTATCGCCATATGTTCCATTAAATGATCCACTTAGTGCATTTGTTTGTGCTCCAGTTATTGCAGGATTATCATTCCCAGAATATATGAGTCTGATTGTTCCATCTCCATTTATTCGAATGATTCGCCAATAAATATCTGCTCCATCGCTTCCCATTTTTCCAAACTTTACCCAATTATTTTCCACTGTTCCTCTAAAGTAATAACTATCCCCAAAATCATCTTCTATTTTATATAAAGCTGAGTTACTATCGGCACATATAGCATCACAAGTTGTTTTTGTAAAATCAGGAATTCCCTCTATAAAATTTGAATTAGCAATTATTACACTTTCTGCCCTTCTATCAAAATACAAATAACATTTTTCATTTTTAGCAAGATTTTCAATAATATGTTTACCATTTTCAGTATATAATTTTGCTTCTGTATCCCTTTCATTGCCATTAATACTACAATAGCTTTTATCTGTATTTATAACATATCCAGAATATGGCATTCTATCTATACTTTCATAGCAATTATCATCATCACAAGCTTGATTCTCTTTCTGCTGATATAAAGCCATAATCTTAAAATCATAACCACCACTATACTTAATAGTACCATTAACAATAGGCACACTAACAGTAGTCTTATACTTTGATTTTGTAATATTTAATACCAATACACTACCTATTATAATTATTACTATTAACCCCATTATAATAATTTTAGTATAATTTTTATTTAATTTTTCATACTTCAACTTTTCCACATCCTTTTTTATAACAATATGTTATATATAAATTATTTTATAACAGTTCGTCATAAAAGTCAATATAACAATTTGATTTAAATTAAAATATAAGAAAAGAAAGTAAGAGGTGTTTTTATGAATAACGACATAATTTTAGAGCGATTAAAAGGATTAAGAGAGGATAAAGACTTAAAACAAGAAGATATCGCTAATCTTCTTAACATCACCCAAAGTGCCTATAGCTATTATGAAATTGGAAAAAGACAAATACCCATTGATGCCTTAATTAAATTAGCCAAATTTTACAACATAAGCAGTGACTATATATTAGGCCTAACTGACACTAGAAAACCCTATCCCAAAAGCATTCTAAACAACTAAAGTAAAAAATGGAGAAAGTAAAATGAATAGATTAAAAGAAATAAGAGAAGATCATGACCTACTAGAAGTCGAAATTGCTCAAATTTTAAATATTAGTCAAAGAGGATATTCCCATTACGAAAGAGAAGATACCAACATTCCTATTGAAACATTACATAAACTTGCCGATTATTATAAAACTAGTATTGACTATCTTTTATATCGTACTGATGAAAGAAAACCCTATCCCAAAAGCATTCTAAACAACTAAATTTAAAGCATTCTAAATAAAAATTAGAATCTTTTTTAATTTCTTATGTAAAGTTAGTGTTTTCTTATTCTTATATCTAACTAAAATATGTTAAAATAAAACTATAAGGAGTAAAAGTTTATATGGAAAAAGATGATTTATGCTTAATTGTCATGAATAATTGTGAAGAATTAGGCTTAAAAATTAACAATGAAATTAAAAAAATTCGTAAAACCGAAAAAAATTTTCTCGTTCCCATCAAAATATCTCGTTTTAATGATGGTGAAGGAAAAGTAAATATTTTAGAAAGTATTCGCAACAAAGATGTCTACATTATAAGTGATACCCATAACTACAGTATTACCTACAAAATGTATGATTTTATTCATCACATGAGTCCCGATGAACACTTGCAAGACATTAAAAGAACTATTCTAGCCATCATGGGTCACGCGAAAAGTATTAAAGTTGTCATGCCTTTCTTATATTCTTCAAGACAACATCGTCGCAAATCTCGTGAATCTCTCGACTGTGCGGCTGCTTTACAAGAACTAAAAAATCTCGGCGTAAGTGGTATAATTACCTTTGATGCTCATGATCCCAACGTTCAAAACGCTATCCCCACTCTTCCATTTGACAATTTTTATGCAACCAATGATATGTTAAAATTATTCTTAAAAAATGAAGAGTTCAATCCCACTAAAACTCTTGTAGTAAGCCCAGATACTGGAGCTATGGATCGCGCAAGATGGCTCGCAGACATATTAAGAGTTGATGTTGGAATGTTTTATAAAAGACGTGATATCTCAAAAATTGTCAATGGCTCAAACCCCATAGTCGCCCACGAATATTTAGGTAGCAGTGTTAAAGGAAAATCTATAATCGTTGTAGATGATATGCTCGCCAGTGGCTCTTCTATGCTTGATGTTGCAGGTGAACTTAAAAAAAGAGGTGCTAAAAAAATCTTCTTCTTTACCACCTTTGCCCTATTTACAACAGGTTGTGAAGTATTTGATAAAGCTTATCAAAATAACTTATTTGATGCAGTTTATTCCACTAATCTTACCTATATCCCCGAAGATATTTTAAATAAAGAATGGTTCTATGCTGCTGATTGTTCTACTTATCTTGCTAAAATAATTGATAACCTAAATAAAGGAGATTCCATATCTAATTTAATAAAAGATAATTCGGCTATAACATCCTACAAAAAAGAAAAAAATCTCTATAAAGACTAACCAGTCTTTTTTTATTTCCAAAAAAAATAGAGCCTATGCCCTACTTGAATATTTTCCATCACGAGTAGAAATAATTATCTTTTCTCCCTCATTTATAAATAAAGGAACTTTTACAACATAACCAGTCTCAATCTTCGCATCTTTTTGAGCATTATTTGTTGTATTTCCTCTTACTGCTGGTTCAGTTTCAACAATCTCATATTCTACTTTCTCTGGAAGAGTAATACCAAGTATTTCTCCCTCATAATAATCAACAGTAATATCTAAACCTTCTTTAATAAACTTAACTTGATCTCCTAAAGTTTTAACTGGTATTTCAATTTGTTCATAAGTTTCATTATTCATAAATACATAATTATCTCCTGCTGCATATAAATATTGCATTGGCATTCTATCTATATGAGCTTTTGTGATCTTAATATTAGTATTATATGTATCTTCTGTAATAGATCCCGTTCTTAAATTCTTTAATTTCATTCTAACAAAAGCAGATCCTTTACCCGGTTTAACATGTTGAAACTCTACAATTTGATATAGATTATTATCCATAATAATCGTCATACCATTTTTAATATCATTTATATTTATATTCACTTCTTACACCTCCACTTTCTTTGTAAATATTCCATATCTTTTTTTCCGCATTCTTGTTTTGGGTTTCTTATCTTCCCGTCTAATTTCTTCTTTTTTATTACTCATAATTGCAATAATCGGAGATTTAAAATTAACTTTTTGTAATCTATGTGTTCCCCTAATCATATGTATACTCCTATCTTTTATTTCTTTTCCTACTAGTATTACTTTTAACTTTCTTATTATTAATTACTACAGGATTTGAATACATATTAGGTAATTTACTATCTATCTTTTTAGTTCCAAAAGCTGCCATAATTGGGGAATAACCAGTAGTCTTATATAATTTAAATTTCTTCTTTTTCATATCCTATTTTACTTCTTTTCTTTAACAATTTGATGTTTATGACATTTTTTACAATATTTTTTAACTTCTAAACGATCTGGAGTATTCTTTTTATTCTTACTTGTACATCTAAGTTCCTCACCACATACAGTACACTTCATAGTTACATAATTTCTATTTTCATTTTTAGCCATAACTGCACCTCCTTTATAAAAAAGTCTAGCAGTATTATAACAGAAAAACCTTAGCTTGAAAAGAGATAATCGTTAATTTCTCGTGCAATTAAGCGATTTACCCCTGATTGATAGCTACTTTTTCCATTTAAATTACTTGTATTAGGACTAATTACTACCATTACATACTTTGGATCATCATAAGGAGCATACATTGCAAAAGTATTACTGATTACATATGCATCATTTCTTCCATCACCATTTATATCAATATATGATTCACTTGTTCCTGTTTTACCCGCTGCTTTAATTCCTCTTGGCGCATAATAATATCCTGTACCTGAATTCATAACTGCCACTAAACCTTCCTCTATCCTATTTAAATACTTCTCTTCTAAATCTACTTTATTAAGTTCCGTTACGGGATTTTCTTCAATTACTTTTTCATCTTTAATTATACTATGACCCAGTCGTAATTTTAATCTTACTCCCTTATTCGCAATCGTTCCCATATATTGTAATAAAGAAAGAGGTGTATATAAATCATACTGTCCAATTGCTAAATTCATAAGTAAATCTGGAGCAACAATATTTCCTTTTAAACCGCTTGTTTCACGAGGTAAATCAATACCAGTAGTATTCCCTAACCCAAAACTTGCAAAAGTATCGCGATATTTGTTAAAATCCTCTATTTTTACTGGGGCATCCATATTATATTTATATTTATAACCCGCAACCCCAAGGGCAATAATAAATTGATAATAATTAGAACTTTGAGCTAAAGCATCTATATCATTTATTACTCCGAGTCTTGTCCATGAACATTTCGCTGGCTTAAAATTAAGTTTCACACAACTATCTAACATTGTTGAACCAATATCTATCACTTTATTTTGATATCCCACTGCCATTGAAGCCCCTTTTACAATACTTCCTACTGTATATGCATTTTTAGTTATATTTATAGTTACATCTTGATATCCAAGATCTTTATCATTTATTCTAAGACCTGTTGAAGCAACAATTCCTCCCGTTTTAGGATTAGCAATCAACACATAACTTTCATTATAATATTCTGTATTTGGCACCTTTTTAGCTTGAGCCATCTCTTTTTTCATTATTTCTTCAACTTTTAATTGGATATCCATATCAATTTCTAACACTAAATCATTCCCCCGAGAAGCCGGACTTACTAAAACTAATTTCCCATCTTCAAGTTTATAAACTGCTTTTTCTCCTCGCAAATATTCTTCATAATACTCTTCTAATCCACTTATTCCCACTTTATCTGTTAAAGAATAACCTTTATTTAATAAATCTTTCTTATCCTCAGGTAGACTATTACTAATACTTCCTAATAAGCTCTTTAAAGTATCTTCATAAGGATAGTACCTAACCCACGCGATCTCCCCAAAAATCCCTGGCAAATCTTCTTCCAAAATTTCCGCATACACCTCTTCACTTACTTCTTTTAAAATTATTTTATTATCATAATAATAACCATCATTCATCAGATTATAAAAATACGAAGCATATTTTTCTTCCAAAGTTAAAGTATCCAAAACCTCATCTGTTATTCTTTCTTTTTTTAATTCTTCTAATTCTTCTTTAGTTATCTTTCTTTCATTATATAACTTTCTTTCTTCATCAGTTATTAAACCCTCTACTATATCCTTTTTAATTATCATAAAAAAATCTTTTAACTTACTTTCATCATACCTATAACTATAATTAGTTAAATAACTTAACTTTTTTGCAATTTCTATTTCTTCTTCTACAGTAATAGAATTAGGCTTATGATACAAAATTGTATTAACTCCCAAATTATCTACAATAACTTTCCCCTTTATATCTAAAATTCTTCCTCTAGGAGCACTAGCTCCCTTTATATATATATTATTAATTTTATCATAAAGACTCACATAATAATCATGTTTAACATACATTAAATCATAAGTCCTATATAAAAAGATTCCAAATATAATACTTATTAAAATAATTAAAAAATAAAACTTCTTCCGCATTTTAATTAGTCACCTTTATTAGTATTCAAATTTTTATTTTTTTCATACAATGTATTAGGGTGAATATTATGTATAATTTAGTAGAAAGAGTAATGGCACGTTTAACTAAAGAAGAAGTAAATAACTTTGCTATCAGTAAAAATGTTAACTTAAGTCCTGAAGAACTAGATTTTACTTATGACTTTGTTAAAAAAAATTGGGAACAAGTTATTAAAAACCCTAATCTTTTAAATTTAGATCGCTATAAAGATCGCTTTAGTAGTGAAAATTTTAGCAAAATTAAAAAACTTTTTGAAGAATATAGTGCCCGTTATCAAAACTTTTTAAAATAGCCAAAAGGCTATTTTTTTAATAAAAAAGAGAGAAAAAAATTCTCTCACAATGAAGTTTTATCTTGCCAATGAATAAGTTAGAAAGCAGCATTGGCAAGATTAAGATACAATATATGGATTTGTTGAAGTACCTTTATCTGCTTGATCTGGATGTTCAAATGTGAATTCGGTATCAGACTTGAGGTTTATTACTGGACGTAAACCAATCGCATGGTTAACAGTGTAATTATAGATGGAACCACTCGAATTTACACGGTAAACATAAGCCCCATCACTACTACCAAATCCATACGGAGACATTGTCCAATAATTCTCACCTGTATTTAACCAATATCCTGAATTAGCTTTTCCAGATACTGCGCCAGCAAAAGCTACTTCATCGGCTGTTATAAGGCCTATTGGATATTCTAAACTTTGAGTCCCAGAATATATTTTTCCATTTATGGTTGACTCTATCCCAGTGGATTTTTCAAATGTATAATAATCATTATTTTTATGGCTAGTTGTACTACATTTTAATGTTGGTTGCTTATTACTATTTTCCAATCTTAATCTTGATCCATAATAAGTAACTACAGCATTACCTGTTCCTCCACTTTCTTGCATATCTTCTTTCCATGAAGATTGACTTGTTAAGCTTGATCTATCTCCACAAAATCCGGCACTTGGATCTATTTGACCATTCCCACTGTTCCATTCTTCGATTAAATTTTCTCCAAACCAACTCATTAATTGTGTATATGCATTACTTGGTGATTTAATACCACGTTTATCCCCACTTTCAAATTGATAACCAACGTACATATTATCATTATAACTTGAATTAAATTTTTGACCTGTTAATGCATTTGTTTGTGATCCCGTAAGATCAGGAGGATCTCCATTATCTTTAGTGACACCAGCATATATTAATCTTATTGTTCCATCTCCATTAATCCTAATAATTCTCCAGTATATATCATTATTGCTTTTATCTTGTCCAAATTTGACCCAGTTATTCTCTACTGTTCCTCTGAAGTAATAACTATCTCCAAAATCATCTTCAGTTTTATATAAACCATTTTCACTAACTTCACAACCTTGTAAGCAAGATGTTTTACTAAAAGTTGGGGCTTCATCTATAACACTAGAATTTGCAACTATTGTATCCCCTACTTTTACTTCTTTATCAAAATATAAATAACATTTTTCATTTTTCTTTAAGTTTTTAATTGAATGTATTCCATTAATTGTAGCTAATTTATCATATTCTTTATTCTCACCATCTAATGTACAATAACTTTTAGATGTATTTATTTCATAATCACCACTAGGCATTTGTCCTATTTCATCATAGCATTCGTCATCAGTGCAATTCTTTTCTTCATTTTGTTTATATAAAGCCATTATCTTAAAATCATAACCCCCACTATACTTAATAGTACCACTAACTATTGGTACACTAACAGTAGTTTTATATTTAGCTTTTGTAATATTTAATACTAATACACTCCCTATTATAATTATTACTATAAAACTTATTATTATAGTTTTAGTATAATTTTTATTTATTTTCTCATATTTCATTAACTATCCTACTTTCTAATATCAAATATCTTAAATTTTTCTAATTTATATTTATATTATAAAATAGCGAACTCTTCTTGTCAATATAAAGTTCGCTATTTCATAATAGATATATGATATTTTTCCTATGTTTGAGAAAATAATTATGGTGAAATATATATGAATTCTATTACTTATAATTATGAAATGAAAACAAACCGAATTAAAGAAATTCGTGAAAAAAAAGGTCTTACTCAAAAAGAACTAGCTAAAATCGTCAACATAAAAGCATCAAACCTCTCTAACTACGAAAACTTAAAAGAAAACATCCCGATCATTGCTTTTAACAACATCTGCAATTACCTAGAAATATCTTTTGATTATGCTTTAAACTTAAGTGATAAAAACAATTTTGAAAAAAACAACTTAGACTTAAATAAGACTTTAATTGGTAAGAGACTAAAAGAACTTCGGGAAAAAAATAAACTATATCAAGAAACTTTAGCTATGGAAATAGGCACATCTAAATCTTTAATTTGTGAATATGAAAAAGGAAAGAAACTTCTATCTCTTCCCTATGCTTACACTATCTGTAAAAAATACCATATTTCAGCCGATTACCTCTATGGCAAAACTGATACTAATTCTTATAAAAACTCCTAATATCTTCCATTAAATGCGGATTAAACTCTCCCTTTTTTAACATTTCAATCTCAAACTTATATGGTGGATATATTCTATTCTTATCTTCATCATTTTCTCCAATATAAGGTGTTTCCAATATCTTAGGAATATTTTCTAATCTTTTATTATCGAGAATATTTTTAATTACTAAAAAGCCTAATGTCCCAAACCCAATATTCGCATGCCTATCTTTATGAGACCCTACAGCATTTTTACTATCATTAATATGAATACACTTAATATATTTAAGCCCAATTAATTCCTCAAACTTATCTAAAAAAGCCTCAAAATCACTCATATCATATCCTGCATCATTTAAGTGACAAGTATCTAAACAAACCCCAATCTTATCTTTCAAATTAACTTTATCAATCAAATACTTAATTTCTTCTAAAGTAGATCCTACTTCACTTCCCTTACCAGCCATCGTCTCCAATAACACTCTAACTTTTATATCACTAGTTATAATTTTATTTAAAGCAAAAGCAATATTATCAAGCGCTACAAACTTATCTAATCCAACACTAGAACCCGGATGTAATACTAAATATTTAACTCCCAATTCTTCACATCTTTTAACTTCATTTTTCAAAAAAGTTATACTAAAATTATATTTCTGATCATCTTTATTATTAGCTAAATTAACTATATAAGGAGCATGACATATTACATTATCAATATTAATATTATTTTCTTTCATTAATTTAAATGCTTCTTCTGTTTTCTCTTTTGATATTTCTTTTCTAATTGTATTTTGTGGAGCCCCTGTATAAAACATAAAAGTATTTGCTCCATATCCTAAAGTTTCTTTGACACTTCCAACTAAACCCGAAGCTCCAAACGAAACATGTGAACCTATAATCATTTACATCACCACTATCTATTATAAAAGAAAACACCAAAGATAACAAGTCATAAAAAAAGAGAATTTAACATTCCCTTTAATTTCCACATGTTGTTGATGCTTCTAAAGCCGAATCTATAACATCCTGACTAGATACATCTGGACTCTTACCATCAACTAAATTAACTCCATTAGAAAGCCAAATTTTATAACTATACTTCCCTTCCCCATTACTTTCAATCAAAAAGCTTCCAGTATAACTATCATCATTCTTTTCAATTAATCCTGAATCAATAACTTCACTATATGAATAACAAACAGTTCCACTCGCTTGATTCTTAACATATAAATTTTGAGCTGCCAACATAAACTTATTTGCTTCCGTTGCTAAAACTTGTTTCTTCGCATCATTCATCATTGGTACTACAGCATTCGTGGCAATCAAAACAACAACTGATAAAATAACTATAACACTTAACAATTCTACTAAAGTAAAACCTTTTTTATTCAACATTTTCATTATCTTCACCTTCTAAATTAATTATATCAAAAATATAACTTTAGTCAAGGTAATCTATTTTAGTTTTTTTAATATTTCATCTTTCCTTAAACCATAAGACTCTAATTTTTTTATCTCACTATTAATATTCAAAAATGTTTCTTCTATCTTAGCTTCCTTAGCTTTTTCACTATCCGCGATAAAAGTACCTTTTGTAGATTTACTTACAATTATTTTCTTACTCTCTAATATATCATAAGCTTTTTTAACAGTATTAGGATTAATCCCCAACGTATAGGCAAGATCTCTTATACTTGGAATCTGCATATCTTTTATAAGTATATTAAGCGCAACCAATCTTTCAATTTCTAATACTATCTGTTCATATATTGGTATTCTACTAGTATAATCAATATTAATATTCATAGATATCTCCAGCCGAAATACTTTCTTGATATTGTTTTAATATCTCTTTATATGTATCCGTATCTTTTACTTTCAATTCATATTCTTTAAGTTCTTGAATAAATTTCGAAGTATCCCCAATTATTATTTTATTATAACCATCAACATATAAATTAATGTATTGTTCTTTATATTCGTTATTAGATTTAGAAATATAATTTTTAAAACTAGCTAAATTTTCCGTGATAAGATAATTTAAAAGGTTTTTATTTTGTAAATCATTTAAAGTCGCATTAGACCCATAATAAGAGAAATATAATTCTTTGTTCTCTAATAATTTAAGTGCATTTTTATTATAATAATTAAGAACATAGTTATCTAATTTTTGATTTAACCCTTTTTCAATAGTTAATCTCTCATAATGATGATTTTTATAAGAATATGAAGTTATTAAAGTTTGACTATTATCATTAGAATCAAATTTATCTTTAACAGTTTCATTAATTAATTTTTTATACTCTTTAGTTAAAGGTATTCCCTCAGCATAATTAACTTTATTAATATCAAAAGCTTTAACTACTTTTTGGTTATAAACAGTTTTGATCTCTTCTAATGTTGCAGATTTTATATTTATATAACTAGTATAAACTTTATTTTTAGCTTCTATTTTTATAGAATAACCATCATCTTCATAAAGAAAAGATTCTTTTATTAATTTATAAATCAAATTTTTATCTGTTACTTCTACTCCATTAAAGGAAATTTTATCTATTTTACTAGCATCTAAATAACTAGTATTTTTATGATTATCATAAAGAGCATACCCTCCCAGATATATTCCTAAAATAGCCAAAGTTACAAACGTAGATTTTAAGAACTTATATATTTCTTTTCTTGTTACTAAATCATAAACTATACTATAAATAAATAATAAAGCTAAACTTATAATTACACCTACAGTAGTTTGTTCTAATATTGTAATATAAACTAATAAACTAAAAGGAACAATAGTTAAACATTTAACAAAATAATGAACTTTTTCACTTTTAAAATTAGTCTCGTTATTTTCCATCTTTCGATGAATAAAGGTATAAAAACCTATAAAAGCATAAATAAAACTTAAGACAACCATTTTAATTAAAGCATCTTCATTATAAGCTATATTGCTATTTAATATACTTAAAGGAGCAACTTCATTTAAATTAGGTAATTCTGTATAAGTAAAATTATAATAATCCCCACAATCTTTAGCATTACAATTATAATGTGTTGGCTTGCATTCTTCTTTAGAACAATATATATAACCATTATTATCTAAATCAAGAATAAAAGGAAGTGTTCTTAAAAATGGTACTAAGCATAAAACCAAAAGAATTATTACTATAGAACTAATAAAATTACCCACGAGTGTAATAGCTAAAGTACTAACTAAAAACATAAAGATATAAGATATTAAAAAGTAAACAAAATAATCTATAATTAAAGCAAATGGAATTATTAAAATATCTGAAAACAAGCCAAATAAAGTATAAATCATAAAATTAATAAACATAAAGATTACAAGTATTATAATCCCACCCAAAATATTGGTAAAATAAATAGTTTTCCGACTTAATGGTTTTGACATTACAAAGTCGACACTTTTTCTTTTAAATAAGAATCCAAATAGACTAACCGCTAAAACAACAGGTAAAATATATAAACCTAAAAAAGTAATTAAACTTATATTATTAAATGTCAAAAAAGTAATTTCTTTATTGCTAATCATAGCTATAACAAGCGCTAAAATATTAAAAAGAGGAACACATCCCAAAAAGAACGCTAATAAAGATTTAGACTTTCTCACATTCTCTTTAAAATATTTAAAATTAAACAATTTCGTTAAACTCATAACCTAATGCCTCCATTTGATATATAAATACTTCTTCTAAAGTAAGTGGTAAATAATCTAATATTATTGGTTTTAACCCCTCTAAGATCTTTCTACTATCTTTTCCATTTTCATCAATAATAAGAGTCGCAACACTTCCAACCTTCTTATAAGAAAGTATTTTTATTCCCTTAAATGTTTCTTTATTAAAATCATTTTTTAAAGATATTTGAACTTTAAACATATTAGTTTTTAATGTATCTATATCACTTTCAAATAAGATCTTACCTTTATATAACAATCCTAAATTATCACATATATCTTCTAACTCTCGAAGATTATGACTTGTCATAATAATAGTAGCTTCATCTTTACTTATCGCATCCGCCAAAAGTGATTTAAAGTACTTGCGAACTACCGGATCTAATCCATCAAAAGTTTCATCAAAAAATAAATACTTGGCTCTTGTTGCTAGTGCACATATTAAGGCACATTGTCTTTTCATTCCCTTTGAAAAAGAACTAATTTTAGCATTGGTATCTAATTTTAATTTACCCGCAACTTTCAAAACATAGTTCATATCAAACTTAGGATATAATGCTTCATAATATAAAGCCATATCCATTAAACTATAGCCAGGATAAAAAAATAAATCATCCGGTATAAAAACCATTTCCTTTTTTAATTCTTCATTATCATACACATCTTTACCATCAATAAAAATTGTCCCACTATCGGCAGTATAAATACTATTAATTAAGCGAAGCAATGTTGATTTACCAGCCCCATTAGCGCCCACTAAACCATATATAGCATTATTGGTAATTGTGCAATTAAGATTCTCTAGAACAAACTTTTTCTTATCAAAACATTTGCTCAAACTTTTAATCTCAATCATAAACTCGTCCTTTCATTGTACTATATGTACTAGTACAAGTAAAATATACCACATATTAAATAATAATGCAACTAATTTTATATTTATTTATAAAAAAATGTTTGTTATAATCTTGATGAGGTGCTAAAATGAAAATAAAAGCTAACGACTATACTCCAGATGAAATATTAAGATTTGTAAGACAAGCTACTGATTTAAATCAAAAAGAATTTGCTCAAACCATCAACAAAACTAAACATTGGTGTCAATCAAATGAACTAGTAAGAAGTAATTATTATTTTAAAGATCTATTAGAATTAGCTAAAAAGAACGATTTTGAAATTTACATAATTAAAAATAATAAATAATATCTTCCTCAAACTTTTTAATCTACTAACAAGGTGTTATTATGAATAAAACAAATAGCGATTACTACTATTATGTCGCAAGATTAAACATTAAAAAATATCGTAAACTAAGAAACTATACTGCTCAAGAACTCGCTGACAAATGTAATCTTTCTCATCAATTCATTAGAGATTTAGAAAGCTTAAAAATAACCAGAAGGCCAAGATTAGACACTCTTGTTCAAATAGCGAATGCTCTAAACGTTGACATAAAAGATCTACTAGATGACAGTGAAATCAAATAAAAAGAACCCCGAAGTTCTTTTTTATTATTCATAACTCATCTGCGTAACATCATACCCGTAAAACTCTAATATTGCAACAGCCTTCCTTGATTTAGTACCTTTATTACAAACTATATAATAACTTTTATTTTTATCTAAATATTTCTTATAATTAAGTAGTAAACTTTCATAAGGTATATTTATACTATCCGGATGATGATATTCTTGATAATCAATAGGATTTTGAATATCTATTAATACTCCCATATTTCTAGCATAATTTTTTATATCTAATCTTTTCATATTTATCACTAATATATATTATTTAAACATTAAAAAAAGCTTTATAACAAAAGCCTTTATTTTAATTATTCATTAAAGAAATCATCAAAGAATTCATCATCAGTTATCACATTTTCATTAACTATAATACTATCTGCATCTACATTTATCTTTGGTTTACTCTCTTCTTCACTAATCTCCTCATTATTATCTATTTTATTATCATTAACTCCATTTTCTTGAGTTATTTGATTATTTATAGGATTAACCTCTTCTTTATTTTGATCATCTACAACTAAAGGTTTTTCTAAACTATTAACTTCCGGTTGCTTTTTATTTTCTAATTCCGCCTTTTGTTTAGCTTCTTCTTCATCTAACTCTTTTAATCTTCTATCAATATCTTTCATCATCGCATCTATCTCTGCATCAGTTAAACTACCCATAGGCTTATTAAATAAAGAATCATTACTAAATGGATTACCAATATTATTATTAACTCCAAAAGGATTAACCGTATTTAAATCTTTATTAACATCTCCAAAAGGTGTAAAAGGATTACTAAAATTTTCAAACGGATTATCATTTTTATTCTCTAAATTATTCATCATTTGTTTTCTTTTTTCTTCCGTAACATACTTTTTAATATCAAATAATTCTATTTTTTGCGAAATTCTCTCCGGATAAACAGCTTCTTCTCTATTCATTCCCCAATCCATTTTAAAATCCGGTTCTAACTTAGTTTTAAAAGGATTCATTCTAAGCCGAATAATAATAGCTTGAAACAACTTTAACTTTTGTAAATCCGAAACTGTAACCAAAGGTGTAGAAGCTGTCTTATCTTTTTCTTTTGATTTAACTTCTCCACACATCTTAGATATTTCTTCTAACGCTGCAAGTTCCGTAGATATTAAATAAACTAAATTACCACAATTACCTTTAATTATTTCCGCTACTTCTTTTCCATAAACATCATTAAGTTGGGCAAAATTTTGAATAATAAAGGTAAAACGAATATCTCTAGAACGAGCCGCACTGACCATTGAATCGACATCTTTTAAAGGTGGCATATTTGCAAACTCATCAAGAATAAAATTAGTTCTAAAAGGTAATTTACCGCCATTTTCTTGCGCTATATCAATTAATGTTTCATAACACTGTTTAATAAAAATTGTCATTAAAGCATGATATGTTTTCTTTTCATCATGAATAATCATAAATACTGCAGTTTTTTCTTTTCCAATATCTTCCATTTTAAAATCACTATAAGCAAGCATTTCACTTAAAGTCTCTCGTGATGAAAATAACCTAATTTTTTGTCTAAAAGTCGACAAAATTCCTCCCTTAGTTTCATTCGGTGCATTTATTGTATTAGAAGCAAAAATATATGGACTAGACTCTTGTCCCTTCATATTAAAATATTCTTTAATATAAGTACTTGTCGCATATCTTTCTTCTCCAATACTACTCATATAATTAATACTATTTAAATTAACTTCTTTTTCTTTCGCATCATAAAATAAACCTAAAGCTAATCCTGAAAAATAATCGGCAGCACTCTTCTCCCAGAAATCACTATCACTACTCTTTTTAGTTTGATCATATAAAATATTTAAAGCTACATCATCCAATAATTCTGTTGATTTATCGGTATTTCCCTCTTTAAAGTATTTATAAGGTAAAGTAAGAGGATTCCAAGCATTACCTTTAAGTGGCTCTCTAAAATTTAAGACAATAATTTTATAACCTCGCTCTTTTAAAGCTGTCGCTGCATACCGATATATCTCACCCTTCGGATCTGTAATAATCATTGATTCACCCTTTTTCGCCAGCAAATTAACCATCGGTTTTACAACTGTCTGAGTTTTACCTGAACCAGTAGAACCAATAACTAAATTATGATACTCTCCATTATCAACCCAAATTTCTTTACCATTATTAATTAAAGGAATACCTGCAGCACTAACAGTCTCTGCTTTTGGATCAACTTTAACTATTCCTGCATCATTTTTAATCTCTTTTTCCGTACTCCATCTAGAATACCCACTTTCTTGCTTTTCGCCTAACTTAAGTCCTATTCCTTTACCCTTTTCTTTACTAAACACATAAGATGAAACACTTGTAAAAATAATAATAAGGGAAATAAAAAACATAAATAAAGTAAGAAAAAGATAATCTCCTGTAAAAGCTTTAAAAGGTAATAAACCATAAAACTCTCCCTCATTTAAAAATGAAGTAAAATTTAAAACTGCAATGGCACACAAATATAAAAGTAAAACACAATATAAACAAAATATCAAAAAGTCTTTAGGGCTAATTTTAAATTTCATAAAAAAGTTCCTTTCACTAAAAAATTCTAAAAGTATTATACTACAAATTATATTAAAAGTAAAAAGTTTTTTTAGATTATTTTATAAGGATAAAATATTTCATAAAAAACATTATTTTTTTGATAAAATTCTTCTAAATTATACGTATTAATATAGATATATAAATAATCCATAATAGATTCATTTCTTCCATACATCTGATAGTCAATCTTCGAGACTAAATAGTAATAATACGCTGTATAAAAATTAAATTCTGGCAAATTATATTGCTCTTTTAAATCCTTAATTTCCTTATCGTATTCTTTAAAAAGCTTGTTAATTTCTTCTTCTGGCTCTAAAAATATCTCTTTATTCCCAACCATACATGTTGTCTCTTTTATCTTATCTTTACAACTTAAAGCTTCAAACTTATGATTTAAAAATGTAAATATTTTTACCCCAATAAAAATAAAACTTACTAAAAACAAAATAACTAAAACAAAAATAAAACGATGCCTATCAAAAAAACTAACTACTTTTTTTATCATTTATACCCCCAAATCTTCTATCTCTATTTTGGAAAGTAAATATAGCTTTATTAAATTCTGACTTATCAAAATCCGGAAAATAAGTATTAGTAAAATAAAATTCACTGTAACTCATTTGATATAACATAAAGTTACTTACTCTATATTCTCCACCCGTTCTAATAAGTAAATCAATTGGTGGTAAATCATGATATAAGTATTTATAAAAATCTTCTCTCTTAAAATTATCTATTTTAAGTCCTTTATTTAGATCTTGAGCAAGCCTAATTGCTCCATCAATTATTTCTTCTTGACCTCCATAATTAAAACAAATATTTAAAATAGCTTCTTTATTATCTTTAGTCTTTTCTTCAACAGTTTCTATCGCTTGTTTTACATCTTCCCGGATATTATTCCTTCGTCCTGAAACTACCACTTTAATTCCATTTTTAGCTAGTTTATCAAATTTAGTATTAAAATACTTAATAATTAAATCCATTAAATAATCTACTTCTTCTTTATCCCTTTTAAAATTGTCCGTTGAAAAAGCATAAACACTTAAAACTTTAACCCCCATCTTTTTCGCGTGTATAGCAATTTTTTCTAATGTTTTACTGCCCTCAAGATGTCCAGCACTCCGTTTTAAACCTTGCTTTTGAGCCCATCTTCCATTGCCATCCATAATAATTGCTACATGATTAGGTACATCCATAATCCACCAACTTTCATTAAAATTATATCATACATATTGATTTATATCTAGTTTATTGCTATAATTTTTATATGCTGATTTAGTTTAGTGGTAGAACGGAAGCATGGTAAGCTTCAGAGGACTGTTCAATTCAGTCATTCAGCACCATTTTGAAATT
The DNA here is from genome assembly GCA_947593275.1 of uncultured Bacilli bacterium. Classification (GTDB taxonomy): domain Bacteria; phylum Bacillota_I; class Bacilli_A; order RF39; family UBA660; genus Caccenecus. The sequence goes on along the minus strand of CANQDN010000001.1, from coordinate 5,325 downwards.
TAGTCTCCATTTTTATTGGAGTTTTTTTATTTTTTAATTTAGTTTCTTCTAAATATTGGTAATTAAGATTATTTTGATTACTAATTATAGATTTACCTATTTATTTTCTAAATCAATATGTAAATTTAATTCTTCTTCAGTTGGTAATTCCCTTAAAATTTCAGGTGGTAAATATTCTGATAATTCATATGAGCTAACTCCAATTGGTTTATTTATATCTCTTAGTGCATATTCTACATTTAATTTATTCTTATTTCTGACAAGTATAATACCTATAGATGGATTATCTAATTCTGTTTTTAACATATCATCTAGTGCAGATAAATAATAATTCATTTTGCCTGCATATTCTGGTATAAATTTTTTATTTTTAAGTTCAATTGCAATATAACAATGTAATTTTGTATGATAAAATAACAGGTCAATAAAATTCTCTTCATCATTAACTGTAACTCTATATTGATTAGCAATAAAACTAAATCCATTTCCTAACTCTAATAAAGTCATTTTAATTCTATCTATCATCGCATTTTCAATATCTTTTTCTACAAAATTCTCACGTAGAGCACCAACATCAAATATATAAGGATCTTTCATAATTTCTTTTGCCAATAAACTTTGAGGTTGTAAAAGAGTTAATTTGAAGTTATTAGGCTTATCTCCGAGAATTTGTCTTTTATAAGCTTCTCGCTTTATTTGAATTTCTAAATAATCATAACTCCAACCATTATTATAAGTTTCTTTTATATACCATATTTTTTGATTATTGTTCTTAACCCGATCCATTATTATTGAATTATGTGACCAAGGAATTTTATAAGAGTATTCTTTTAATTTTTCATCGTCTTTAACAGACAAATAATATTTTCTCATATTACGAAGATTTCTAGGAGAATATCCTTTAGAGTTAGGAAATTTAAGTTTTAATTCAATGGATAATTCATCTACAAACTTATTTCCCCATTTAATTCTATCATCAATAATTTTTCCAATATAAAAATACAAATCCATAACATTTGCATTAGCTGATTGAAATATTGCTAATTGTGTTTCTTCAATTTTTGATACTATTTCATTTATAGCGGTTTTAAAATCTCTTGCTTCAGTTGTCAACATTTTAATTCCTCCTTTTTTTAATTTTGCAGACGCGTCTGCAAAATATTAAACTCTCTTTATTAACTTCGATATTAGAATACCAAAGTATGTAATCTAAATAATAGTAAAACATCTATGTCATTTGGTACTTAACACTTCAGTTTTAAGATTAGGGATAATCAATCTTAATATATTTTTTGTATCCAAAGCATCAGTTTTATAATATTTTCCATCTTGGGCTTTCATTTTCAGTTGGTTAGTATTTCTAACCAACTGACTTCCCTCATCACTTAATTTACCTTTTAACCATTTCCAATAATTTCTAGCTTTAACATAATCATTATCAGTCAAAACTTCAATAACATCCACTACACTAAAATAATATTCTTCTTTTTCACTATCCCAAATACTTCTTATTTCCTTTCCTTCAAATAAATTTGAAATAGTCTCTAATTTGTTTTGCATAATTTTATCCTCCCTGAATAATACCATCATATCACATGAACATGCGTTTTACAATAAAAACTTTTAACGCAATTATTATTACAAAAATTGACAATTTTCGAGTATAATTTTAAAACTAACAACCAAAATAAAAATAGAAAGGAGATTGCAAAGAGATGAAAAAAACTAATAAAATATTTGCTTTGTTACTTGTTCTTATAGTGCTCATTCCATTTATAAACGTCCACGCTGCTGAATCAAGAACTGTAACTAGTGAATCTGCTTTATTAGAAGCTTTAAAGGATGAAAATGTTACTAGTATTCTTTTAGGAAAAGATATTGACACAACTCAAAAAATTAATATTACTCGTCCTGTAACTATTGATGGAGGAGGACACACCATGCGTTATACTGGCAAATTCGGAAACGAAAATAGTTCTGAAAATACTGTATGGGGTGGTATTTATGTAATTCAAGTATATAAAACAACCGCGACTATTAAAGATATAAAACTTACTGGAGGTAACGCTGCTCTTTTAGTTAATGGTTCAAACGTTACTTTAGTAGGAAAAATTGACGTATCTGGCAATGGTTTTGGGGGTATAGAACTTGGTCAAGGAAGTAGTGTTGAAGATATAAATCACTTAATTATTGATGATGCAAAAATTGTTAATGATACAGAATCTGAAGATAAACCTACTCTTTGGGTACCTAGTGATAGTGATCCCGCGATAATTGAAAAAGATGGCGAATCACAAGCTATCGCATCCGGTGTTGAACTTGCTTTAAATGAACTAGAAGAATACTTTGAAGAACAAGAAAGTCCTGCAACTTTTGATAACCTAGGCTTACTTACAGCAACTTGCTTATTCGGTTTATTTGGCCTTGGAATAAATTACAAAAAATTAAATGCTTAATAAAAAATTAAACACTTAAAAAAGGAACTATCTGTTCCCTTTTTTTATTAGCTTGGCATGTACAACCAATCTATTTCCGTTATAATCCTGACAAGTAGACAACGTAAGAACTTTATCTTCATTATTTAATGTTGTATTAAAATCATGAATACTTCTACCTTTAATAGTATTTAAAAAAGTCTTATATTCTTCTTCATCTTTAAACTGTGTTTTAATATAATAACTCTCTTCCGGAATAATATATACACTAAATATTTCATAAATCATATTACTATCCGGTGTAGATATTTTAATTAAATGTTTTGACTTATCTTCCTGCCATTCCTCTGATAATAGAGTCGGTAAACTTCCAAACATCGTTTTATTCGTCATTTTATGGGCATAAATAATACTATTATTATTCGGATAAGTAAAATTATTGCGAAAATCTGAAAAAACCCAACCCGCTATATTTGTACTTTTATCAAAAGAATGCTCTAAATAATACTCGTTATCAAGCCCCTGAACAACCGGATAATCAATACTTGTCCCCAACACTTGAATCCACGCTACAGTATCTTTATTTACATTTAATAAATTAGTAAAATCTACTTGTAAAAAAGGTTCATTTATATATTCATAATACTGATCTTTTTCATCTTCCGGTGGATTAATTAAATATAAATTCTTAGAATCTATTACCTCTTGATAAACACTTTTAAAACTTTCTTCCATTTTCTTAAGTTTATTAGTATCAATAAACCAATTACTAATTTTAAATATCGAATAGCTAACCATAACTAAAGATATAAATATAAAAACTAAAGCTATTTTTTTCTTTTTCAAATTATATCATCTCTTTTTAGTTATTTTTAGCCAAAATATTTTAATTTATGCTTATAAATAATTATTTTTTTATTTTAACTGCTGTTCCGTACGCAATTACCTCCGCTGCCCCATTCATAACTGAAGATGAACCAAAACGAATATTAATTATCGCATCTGCCCCCAAATTTTCTGCTTCATCAACCATTCTTTTCGTTGCTATTTGTCTTGCCGTAATAAGCATATCTGTATATCCGACAATTTCTCCACCAACAATAGTTTTCATTCCAGCCATAAAATCTCTTCCAATATTTTTCGACTGCACAATAGTCCCTTTAACTAATCCTAATACTTCAGTTATTTCTTCATTCGGTAAATAATCAATATTTACGAGCTTCATATTCTTCTCCTCCTTTAATTTCTTTAATTCTTCTCACTAAATTAATTAATATTCCTAAAACCGGAATCACTAAAATAAACATAAAAAATACATAAATTACCCAAGGTATAGTATCTTCCTCTGTAAATTCAAAATAAGTAATAATAATTGCTAAAAATATAAATAAAGCACTAAAAACTAAACTCGATAAAACAGCTCCCAATATTTTTTTAGAATTATCTTTCTCTTGATCTTTAATAGTAAATCCCCTCTTTTCTAAAATATAAAGAACTTTCTCATATTGTGTAACATCAATACTATCATAATCTTCATCTTTATTAATTATTTCTTTACACATATTCTTAATAGTTAAAAAATTCTTTTCCGCTTCTTCTAGCTTTTTAATTTGCTCTTTCATAGCAACCGTTAGTTTTAACTCTTTATTTTGCATCTTTTTAATATCCGAGATAGGTATATTTAGTTCCCTTAAAAACTTGATAAGCCTTAATCTCTTTATATCATCCTGATCATATTCCCTATATTGATTATCATTTCTTTTAGGTCTAAAAAGTCCCTCTGATTCATAATACCTAATACTTTTATGCGTTAAACCAACAATACTAGCTACTTCATTTATTTTCATAACTTCTCCTTTCTAGTTCCATTATAAAGTATTACCTAAGGTTAAAGTCAAGAAAAAAGATGAAAAATTATTCATCTTCTTCACTTTTCTTTTTATTAGTTTTCTTTGGTTTAATTATTTCTACTTCTTCTTTACTATCTTTAGCATCACTTATCTGAGTATCTTTTAAATCAATTACTTTAGTACCCGCTAAGATATCATGAAGTCCTCTTCCTTCTTGATTAAATAAAATCATCAAGAATATTACTAACTCTAAAAGGGTACTAAAATTAGACCCAAAGTTATAAATAGAATAATAAGTTCCTTTATTAAACCATATTGCAATAAATGTAATAATTCTTAAAATAACTCCATTTAAAATAAATAATCTAATAAAATAATTATATATTTTAAGTTCTTTTCCTTCTTTATTACTTACTATCTTTAACTTCATTAATTTCTTTCCTAAAGTCTGACCATTAGTAAAATAAGCAAAAACTCCAAAATATAAGAACGCTATAACTACATCTCCAATAATATAAACATAACCATTTTTATTTAAACTATAACTAAGATCCTGCGTCTTTTCAGTAAATTCTTCCATAGTTATTTCCTTATCATAGTATTCTTCTAATACTTCATTATACTTATCAGACACTTCAATATATTGATCATACTTAGGATTAATAAAGCTAATATATGCAAGTGCGGAACTTATAAATGTAACTAATAAAATATCAATTAAATAAGCAACTACTCTCTTTAAAATAGTATATCCTTTCAAAAATCATCACTCCTAAACTAATTATATTATTTTTTTATTTTAAAGTAAATACCAAATAAAAACAAAGAATAAATCTTTGCTTTTATATTGGCCGTAAAGGATGGGCCTCTTGCCCATAAATAATTAGAGTATTGCATTATGAGCAAGAATAAGTTATTTTATTACATATGGGTCTGTTGAGATTCCTGTGCCTGTAAATTCTGTATCAGACTTGAGGTTAATGACTGGACGAATTCCAAACATATTATTAACCTCATACCATCCAAGATTACCATTCGTG